>JAYQWI020000174.1:0-3826 GCA_035871815.2 Candidatus Parabeggiatoa communis | reverse complement strand
ATACTTTTTTGACAAGGCGTTTGTACACACTATTTTGGATATGCATCCCCGTTCCAATATCAAGAATTGTCCTATTGCTGTTCAAGTGAATGGAATAAGGTGGTGTGATGAAGATCAGTATTTGACGAATTGGAATTTGGGAAGCATTTACAACAAAGTTGATTATGAACCGCTATTCATCCAAATAAATCGAGACTTAAATGATATTGCTTGCGTTGCTAAACCAGAAATTTGTAGCAATGTGTTAGATACACCTTGTCAAAAAAGTATTTCTGATTGTCATCAATTTAGCGATTCTACCCTTTCCAAGAATAATTGGTTCTATGGAGATATGGAATTGTTGAAAAAATGGCGTGCTATAGCACCAGAGAATTTTTTTATGCCTCTTCAAAAGGTAAGTCGAGCAGAATTTACTAAAATGACACTAATTGCCTTTGGTGTGGCTATAGCTAACGAACCTAAACCTTCGGTAAATCCATTTAACGATGTTAGCAAAAATGATGATTATGCATCTTACATAGCCATTGCCAAAAATGAAGGTATAGTCGATGGTTATAGCGATGGCACTTTTGGTCCTGAACACTTGATAACACGGGCAGAAGCTGCAAAAATTCTTATTAATCATGCCAAAGCTAAAAGTGAAATACCTTCTGGAGTGAAGTTAGCCGATTATGATAATTACAGATATTTATACAGTGATTTTGATGAGTACTTGGATGGTGATAACAAGAGTTACTGGTTTGTAACTGAGTTTTTGAGTACTTCAAGAGAATTGGGGATTTTGGAAGGTCAGGGGCAAGGAGGAATCCAAAGAAAACTGGCTTTGAATGAACAAATCAGTCGAGCCGAAGCTGTGAAGATGATTAGCGCGGCTGTTTGTGTGTCGTGGCTATCAAGAGCAGTTCTTGAGAGGAGAGACCCTCTAACTGGATTGCATTGTGTGTATGCTGGACGATTATAAATTGTGTGGATGATTTTTTTAATTAGTGAGAGTGATAAAAAAACTGATATTGTCATTTCAAGTGATAATATCAGTAAAAATTCTTATGGTTGATTATCAAATAAACGAGGATACGAATCATGACTAGAATAAATATTATGTCATTACTGGGTGGAATTTGTCTCAGTATGATCTTACAAATCACTACCGTATTTGCCATAGAATGTGTTGGAAATAATTATGAGCAAGTTTGGCCGGAAATAGAAAATACTCAAATTCCGAGTTTTAAACTTGATGCTACCTATACAGATGCAAGCGAGAGGTATGCTAACATCAAAGTATCTGAATTGGTACTTGATAGACAAGCCATACCTTCTTTTCGTTGGTGTGGTTATGGTCTTTTATTTTCTGATAATATTAATACGTTAACTGAAACTGATAATCTGCAAGAAGTTGAAGTAGAATTAAAAAATCAAAAGGCGGAATTAATTGTCCGTTTGGGAGATGGACTAGGACATCTTGCTATTGCACGAATTACTTTAACAAGTGATTTTGATTTTAATTCTATTACTTCTACTTCCCCCGAATCAATAACAGTAAGCACTACTCTTAATCCAACTATTGTAACTCCACTGGCTGTAATCAATATTTCTGGTAGGCCAATATATAATACCAGTGAATCAGTAACATCGGGTACTGTAACAATCAGCACATCAGAAAATTCATGGACAACATCATTAGATTCCAGTGGCAAATACAATCGTGATATTGATGCACCTGCTAATTCAGAAAACATTAATATAGAGGTTTCTGATGGTTCATTGTCTGGGAGTGTTCAAAGCTTTCTGACAGTTCAGAATGAAAATGATGTTCCTACCCAATGCGAACCCGCCAACCTAAAAATCACCGAAGAAGCCTTTGATCGCAATCATCCTTTACGTGCTTGTCTACGATTTGAACAAGAAGCTTCTATTCCTTACACCAAAGTTGTCTGGAATTGGGGGGACGGTAAAACTGAAGAATCCACTGTTCCGCTTGGTAAACGAATTTGCCATGACTATTCATACCATCCACTCAATGATGTTTTCCGTGGTAGTGTAGAAGCAACTAAAACAGATGGTAGATGTTTTTCAGACACGTTTCTTGCTCATGTCTATGAGGTTGAACTCAATGGTGAAATTCATCTGGTTGAGACTAATCCCATTAATTTCTTACCCTATGTTGTCGGTTCAGGGCAATTTTTACCACCATGCGAAGGTGGAGCAATTTCGTTTATGGGCGGTGATCCCATTACAATCTATGCTCCAATATTAACAGGTAAGGATGCCAACCGTTTTAAAGTCTTTTTGGACGGGCAATCCAATCAATCTGTAATTCTTGAAAATTCGCTTGATTCTATTGATTTAGAGATATGTCCATTAGAAAGCACAACGCTGGGTAATTTTGAAGCAACAGTGAGTATTGCAACAACTGCGGTTAATCAGCCTTTGATTGAAATCCCTGTCAGTATCCGTTTTATTAGTGAAGATGAAGCTGATGGTGATAAACCAGACTTAAAGTTGACTCAACCAACAGGTAATCTTGGGCAAATAGAAACTTCCGCAACCAGTATAGTGTTAGTCGGTACTGTTCAGGATGCGTCAACCATTCGAGAATTAATCTGCGAAACTCAGAATAACCGTGTTGAGGTAGAAATTGATCATACTATCAAAGGTAAATCCATTGCTTGGACAACGCCTGCGATCCCACTTGTGCCCGGCGACAATAAATTAAAATGTATGGCAACAGATGAATTTTCTAGGAGTAGCTCCGTTCATTTGACAGCTACACGTAAAACGAATTTGCCAAATATCCGAGTGGAACCTGTTGATGGTGAATCTTCCTTTCATTTCGTTGGTTATGAGGGCACTGGATATTTTCCTAGAGTTAAACAATATACTCTCACCAATACTTCTGATAGAACAATTAACTGGAGTATTTCTGGTTCTCACTATTTAGAAATATATCCTTTTTTTGGAAGAACGCTTGCACCCGGTGCAAAGACTACGATAGATATCGTTGTTAATCCCAATGTTACCCGTGATTTTTTAACAGATGGTTATCACAATATTGAGATTATTTTGAAAGAACAAGGGACACCGGCTACTCTGAAATTGGAAGGAACACTCAATAAATTTGTTGATATTCAAAGACAAAATTATCGGTTTTATCCAGCAAGAGGTAGTGAATGGAAACAGGCTTTTTATTCATTAGCCCGAGCCCCTGATGGTGGTTATCTATTCGGTGGTACCGAAAGAGGTTCTAGTTGGGAATGCTCAATTATGAGGGTAAACCACGAAGGTATTCCAATCTGGCAAAGATATTATGGGGATACTTCATACCGTGATGTCAATACCATTTTAAGGGTAGGTATCGAAGAATTTGTTTTTACCTGCGAAAATTCTGTCATCAAGATTGATGATAAGGGAAATATTTTGTGGAAACTTCCCTTTGAAGCGCAAGATGGCAACCAATTTAAGATTAAATCCATTACAAAAATGGAAAATAGTAATGATTTAATCGTAGCTGGTGAATGGTTTGCTGTACCTGATGCCGGCTCTGAGCCTAGTAATAAAAAACTTTCTGTGGTTCGACTGGCTTCTGATGGCAATGTGGTATGGCAAAAAAGGCTTGATCCTGATAATAGTGTTGAAGTTAACCATGTGACTTCAACATCAGATGATGGCTTCTTCATAGTTGGTGCTATTATAGCGTTTCCCGATTGCATAAGGTACAATTGTTAGAGACAGTGTTGGAAGCCGTTTTTGGCATCATCAGGAGTAATTGTTTCTAAAGCATCTGCTATGGTTTGATAAAGTTCCTCAGTCGTTGAGATAACGGTTTTCT
>JAYQWI020000173.1:0-12353 GCA_035871815.2 Candidatus Parabeggiatoa communis | reverse complement strand
ATGATAAGCAGTATACAAAATATTTAGCCCTATTGACAATCCCTATTATAATAGGCCTTTTCAGTCAACAACATCTATTTCTTATACATTAAGCCTAAAAAGAATACGAATTGCCCCATAGTTTATCTTAACGCTCTTTTGGCACAAATTCTCCATTTGGCCAGGTGGGAGAGGCAATGACTTCTCCGTGATTGGCTTCAAGCAATTTTTCACTGGCTTCTATTAATCTATTCACTAAACCCGGTTCTGCGGCAGCATAAGCTGCCTCATTTTCTTCTCGTTTAACCACAATCCCTAAGAGTTCGGTAATCGCATTGCCTACGGAGTTTTGAGAAATCGTGACAATTAAGCGCCCTTTATCGTCGCGATAAAAGAGTTGTTTATAGGCCGGTCGCCAGCGGATTTCATTGGCAAATTGGGGGTCTTGAATCACTTGTTCTCTGAGATCGCGAGCGACTCGTTGGAAGCGGCTGCTGTCTAACAAGACATCACTGATTTGATGGGGAAAATGCGCTTCGGCGGGGACTTTGGGATCGCCTGTTGAGACTAAAGAGAAGAAGGTGCGATAAAAGTCTAGGAACCCCAGTAACACTTGTTCATATTCATACCAAAAGTATTGATCTTTCAGTTTTTCCGCGCCGCCTTTGACTTCCCAACTGGGTAAACCTTGTGGATAACCGGTTAGTTTGATCGCGGATTCTTCTGTGGAAATGGGAGACAAGATTTGTAAGTCGAGTATTTCCAAAAATTCGTGATAAACGCCGCTTAAATGCCGTAAAAATAGACTATGATGTCCACTGTCGGTCAAATTGGGATCATTGGAGTTGGCCTGTTGAGCGGCTTCCAGATCGGCGTTCGGGAACACGATAAAATGGTTGTGGATCATGCGAATACTGGGCACACCGGGCTTGTTCAGGGGCCAAGTGGCATCTAAACTGGCTTCACCACACAAAATGAGATGTTCTGCTGGATCGGGGTACCTTTTCAGCATGTAGTCAAACAGAATCTGGGTCATCTGATTCCACACTTTCTTTTGGGTACGTGACATCTGATCACGTCTGACAGGCCGTCCGAGTGGATCCAATATCCGTTTTGAGGTATCCAAAATGATTGAAGTATCAAATTCAATACTGTGGCCAATTAACTTGCGATACATCAACAAGTTTTCAGGTGTGCGAAATAACCCATTCTCTTCAGCTAAATTTTTTAAATTAGCTGGGCTGTTAAAAAATTCCACGGGTGCCATACCGGGTGGAATCGTCAAAGACATTTTAGGACGAGGTGTGATAATTTCCCTTGCGGTTGATTTCATATTTATATTTTTATTATTAATTAATGAAGTGTAAATGAAAAGGGTATACTACTATTTTAAAATCGCAACGACAAGGATTGCATAAGAAAACACAACAATTTTAAGCGTTCAAATTTCATTCATTTTTTATAGACACGCCACACGCCTTGTCGTTAGCGATAAAGGGAAACCACGATAAAGGGCAACCACAAGGGATTGCCCCTACAAAGACATCTCAATCAAAGGAAAAAGATTATGTTAAAAAATCTGAAAATTGGCACGAAACTCTCTATCGCTTTTTTAACGATAATATTGATTTTCATTATTGCGGGCCTGTTTTTTTTACTGAAAAGTGAACAAGCCCTTTCACAAGCCGCTTTTAATCAACTGGAAAGTGTGCGAGCGGATAAACAGGCCCAAATCGAAGCGTTTTTTACTGAACGTCAGAGCGATATGCAGGTTCTTTTGGATACTGTTGCGCTTTTTAGGCAAAATACATTTAAACAACTTCAGTCGGTGAAAGAAATCCGAAAACGCGAGTTAGAACACTATTTTCAGGAACGTTTACACGATGTCACTGTTGCATCGAAAACGTTTTCTATTGCACAAGCACTGCATCAATTTGATGAGGTGCTTCACTTAGAAGAGGCATCAAAGGCCGACACTCGGCGTTCTATTGAGCAGCAATTCCACACAGAACTCAATAGATTCACGGAAAAAGAGGGGTATCATCATTTCTTTCTGATTGCGAAGGAGGGTGATGTCGTCTATTCAACGACTGAAGTGGTTCAGTTGGGCATCAATTTACTCAACAATCAGGCATTGAATAACACCCCCTTGAATCGCGCTTTTAAAAAGGGGCTTAAAGGCGTGACTATTCAAGATTTTTCGCCCGGTATCTTATCAGAACAAGAACATCAGCCTGTTGCCTTTTTTGCAGCGCCCGTGTTTAAAGCGGGTGAATTGAGGGGTGTTTTGCTACTGTGCATTACCCCTGAACACATCAATGTTATTATGCAACAGCCTCAAGGGTTGGGGAAAACCGGAGAAGCTTACCTCGTAGGTGAACTCAATAGTCAAAGCACTTATCGCAGCAAGAGAGTGGCTAAAAATGGGGGGAGAATTGAAAAAGTGGACGAGGAGATCAGTCAAGCACTGGCTGGGCAATCTGGCACCAAAATCAAAATGGACAATACCGGCCTTTTCAAAATCACCACTTATGCTCCCCTGAACATACCGAACCTGAATTGGGGGATTGTAGTCACTTTTGGACTAGAAGAATCGCTCACGCTGACACGTCAAGGCGAAAAAAAGGACTTTTTCGCTCAATATATTACTGAGTATGGTTATTACGATGCTTTTTTGATTCACCCCAAAGGTCAGATTTTTTACACGGTTCTACATGAATCGGATTACAAGACGAATATCATGACTGGCGAGTATGCCAATTCAGGGCTTGGCCAATTGACTCAAGAAGTGCTAAAAACAAAAAAATTCGGTATCAGTGATTTTGCCCCTTATGCCCCCAGTCATCGTGAACCGACTGCCTTTATTGCTCAACCTCTTATCATTGAGGGTAAGATTGAAATGGTAATCGCTTTACAAATCAGTGATGTCGAATTGAGCGAAATCATGCAGCAACGTGCTGGGATGGGTAAAACGGGTGAAGCCTATCTTGTGGGTAGCGATAAACTGATGCGTTCTAATTCTTTTCTTGATCCGGTGAATCATTCGATCAAAGCTTCTTTTGCCAATCCAGCTAAGGGGAGTATCGATACTGAAAGCACTCGCGCAGCCTTAGCTGGCGAAACGGGCAGCCAAATTATTTTTGATTACCGTGAAAAGCCCGTTTTATCAACCTACACCCCGATTAAAATCGGTAACACGACTTGGGCAATCATTGCTGAAATTGATCAAGCGGAAGCTTTTGCAGCGATGATAAAACTGAAAACGTGGTTAGGTTTGATTATGCTAATCGGCTTGGCGGTTATTATGGGTATTGCCTTTTTGATTAGCCAGAGTATTAAACGGCCCTTGACGCATTTAGTGGCTGTTTCTCAAACGATTGCTGCGGGGAATTTGGATAATGAGATTATTGTCACGGGCAAAGACGAAATAGCTCAACTGCTACAGGCCTTTGCTGACATGCAAGCGAAGTTATATAGCGTTGTCACGTCGATTCAAGAAGCAGCCCAGATTGTCGATCACTCCGCAGAAGAAATCGCGCAAAGCAATATCAGCCTCAGTCAACGCACCGAGCAACAAGCGGCTTCGTTGGAAGAAACGGCTGCCAGCATGGAAGAAATGACCAGCACTGTGCAACAAAATGCCAATAATGCCAAAATGGCAAATCAATTAGCCAGTAGCGCGAAAGAGCAAGCAAGTAAAGGGGGCGGTGTTGTCGATACTGCTATCAACGCGATGAATGAAATCAGTGAGAGCAGTCAAAAAGTCACTGAAATCATTGGTGTTATTAATGACATTGCTTTCCAAACCAATCTATTAGCACTGAATGCCGCCGTGGAAGCAGCCCGTGCTGGTGAACAAGGCAGGGGATTTGCCGTCGTCGCTTCAGAAGTGCGTAATTTAGCGCAACGCAGTGCCGCAGCCGCTAAAGAAATTAAAGGCCTCATCCGGGACAGTGTCTCGAAAGTCGATGAAGGCACACGATTGGTCAATGATTCGGGTAAAACACTGGGAGAAATCGTTAATTCAGTCAAAAAGGTGAGTGATATCGTATCCGAAATTTCAGCTGCCAGTCAGGAACAAGCTTCAGGTATCAACCAAGTCAATAAAGTGGTCATGCAAATGGATGAAATGGTGCAACAAAATGCCGCAGCGGTAGAAGAAACGGCGGCAGCCAGCGAAGCTCTGAAAGAACGGGCCCAGAATCTAAAAGAACAGGTTGCGTTTTTTAACATGGATGAAGAGGCCTTACCCTCCAACAGCAATAACAAGCCAAAATACAAACAGTCTCAAAAAAAGGGGACACAGGCCACCCATTCCATTCCCCATTCTCATCACAACGATGGGTGGGAAGATTTTTGAGTTAAGGAATATCCAAAAATTCTCACCGTGTAGGGTAACGGGTTTTTGTTGCCCACCATTACTCATTATAACGTTATAACTAATCCAGGGTTAAAGTTTAACTCCTTTTCATCAGGATAACCTCTTGGATTACAGATCACACGCGTCTTACCGAGCTTATAATCAAAATGTTGATGATTATGACCATGAATCCAAAGATTTGCGCCTGAATGGATAACGAGATCATCCAGCGCAGAAGCGTAGGCAGCGCCCAATAAATTTGAACGCAAATGGGTAGAGACGGAAAGCAAACTGGGCGCATGATGTGTCACCACCACCCTTTTTTGATGTCCAGGTGCGTTTAATTGATTCTGTAACCATATTACGGATTCAGCATGAAAGTTGGCCGTATCAACAGCACGTAGTTTCCTAAATTCGGGACTCACTCGGATTTTTCTATAATCGCTTATCATCTCTTGTGCGCTATACCCAGCAATCGGTGCGTTATTGAATAATTTAAAATCCGTCCAGAGGGTGCAGCCTAGAAATTCAACTCCCTTTATTTCAAAGCCTTCATTCTCTAAAATGTGTACCTGACTCCCAACCGCCTCTTCACGTAATTCATCCATCAGTCTAGGGATAGCCTTACCATAATATTCATGATTACCTAACACATAGATAACCGTTTTATCTGGAAAAACCTGTTTTGCCCATTCTAATCCTTTTTGCCCAATGTGAATATCACCCGCCAATACGATAACATCGGCATCGGTTTCAGGAGGTTGGAAGGGCGCAAATTCTATATGTAAATCACTGTAAATTTGAATTTTCATAATCGTTATAGCTATTCAGATAATGATGTCGTCCTGTTGATCTCGATGTGATTGAAACGAAGTCTAAATCTTTGCGTCTCTTGCGTCTCTTGCGTCTTTTGCGTTAAAAAGGATCATATCCAAAAAATGTCGGGGCGAACCTGCGTGTTCGCCCTTTCTTGCTACAAAATTTATCAGAGTAAACTTCTCTTAACAACTTGTAAGTCAATGCCATGGAAATAGGATTCTAAATGACGTAGGCCTTCAAGGGCTGTATAGTTCACAGACGCGAAGCATCGCGTCTCTACATTTCACAGACGCGAAGTTCGAGGATAAGGCTGTTCATCGAATTTGCCAATAAAAGGGGTTTGCACTTGGCCTTGTTTTAGAAACAATTGTCCACCTGAAATGGCATTGTAAATTGCCCCAATAGGCTTTTGAAATTGTGCTTGATTATCAGCAGAAATATAAAAGGTTTCAAAATGTTGAGACGGTTGTGAATAAACTTGTCCACGCGAACTGGCAAACCCGACGACATAAACGGGATCGCCGGCATAACGTGGATAAGCATTCCAAAATTTCTCGCGAAAGGGATAAAAAAAACTACCATTCACAGCAATCTGAAGATTAAATTCGGTTAAAAATTGGCGGGTTGTTCGCGCACCGATTTCTCCCTCTTTAACCGCTTTTCCAGGTGTCACCAAAAAACGAATCTTAGGATCAGTCAGATCAATGCTGACAACATGAATGATAATAGGGCGAGGTGTTTTGCGAACATCGCGAACATAAGTGATGCCCTCAAACAGCTTTTTTTGAATACTGTTGGGTATCGGTTTCGGTAAATTGAACCAGTAAGCGCCCAGTGTGAGTAAAATGAGAACGACTAAAATTTTGCGAGACGGTAATTTAAACATTGAACTTTATGTCTTTTGTTCAAACTTTAGTTGGAGTCACAAACTTTAGTTTGTGAATGGAAAATAAGTTGCCCTTGAGAGTAAAATACTGAACACGATGCTATATCAAATCATTGCCTCTACAAATATAGGGGCAATCCCTTATGGTTACCCTTCATCAGTCATTCAAATAGGATTTAAGCAGTTCGCTGATTTCTCGAATCTGAAACGCTTCGGTTAAAAGTCGCAGTTGTTCGATAAAGGGGCGTAATTGGCTATTGCTTTCTTCTAATTGTTCAAGCTGTTCTTCAATGGCTTCTAGATCGCCCATCATAGCCAGTTCGTATAGCATTTCAACCACTTCGGCAGCGGGTTCACAAGCGGGTTCAATTTCATTTGATTCTGTTTGGTTTGGTGAATCGTGCTCAACATCGTACTCCCATTCTAGTTCCAAGTTGCTAGCCAGCTTTTTTAGCAGTTCTTCTGCCGATAATGGTTTGGCGATAAAATCATTGCAGCCTACCACTAAACTTTTTTGCCGATCCATCTCGTACACACTGGCTGAAATAATGATAATAATCGTTTCTTTCAGTTTCGGTATCTTGCGTATTTTTTGTGTGGCTTCAAAACCATCCAGGATGGGCATGACTATATCCATCAAAATCGCATCGGGTGGCATGGCTTCAGCCTTGTCAACGGCTTCTTGCCCATTGCTTGCTTCCTCTATTTCAAAACCTAGGGGAGAGAGTATATTCGATAAAACAGCACGATTAGTGTCTTTATCATCGACTATTAAAATGCGGCGTGATTTGCCTTGATATCCGCTGATAAATTGTGTGGCATCTTTTTCCATTAGATTGTTTGCCTCTGTTTCGGGCAAAGTGAGATCAAAGCAAAATAAACTGCCTGTTCCCAGGGTACTTTTGACAAACAAGCTGCCCCCCATCATCTCTACAAATTTTTTACTGATCGGTAAACCCAATCCGCTGCCTTCTGTCATGTATCGCTGTTCACCCACCTGTCTAAAGGGTTGAAAGATGGTTTCTAATTGTTCCGGTTCGATACCGGGGCCACTATCTTCAATCTCAAAACGAATTTGAACTGGGCTGGATAAATGAGGAAGAGTTGTACTCTGTTCGTTGGGGATGTCTTTTTGAATGCTTACTCTAAAAGTCACGAAACCGTTGTTGGTAAATTTGACCGCATTACCGAGTAAATTGACCAGTATTTGGCGTAATCGGGTTTCATCGCCATTCACAGCAGTCGGCAAAGGCCTTTTGATTTCGTAGTGAAATTGAAGTTTTTTTGTTTTAGCCTGTATTTGAATCATATTAACAATGCTTTTGAGAAAATCGGACAACTGAAAATTGTGGGGATAGAGTTCCATTTTCCCCGCTTCGATTTTGGACATATCAAGGATGTCGTTAATCAGTGTGAGTAAATGCTGCCCAGATTTTCCAATGGTGTCAACGGCCTCAACTTGTTTCAGGGTAAGGGTTTTATCGCGTTTTAGAATCTGAGCATAGCCCAAAATACCATTGAGAGGTGTTCTGAGTTCATGGCTCATATTGGCAAGAAATTCGCTTTTCGCACGATTAGATTTTTCAGCTGTTTCTTTGGCGGCTTTGAGATCGGCTTCGAGTTGGACTTGTTGAAATTTTTGTTTCAACGTTTGTGCCATTAATTTAAAGTTATCTATCAGAGAATTAATCTCCATCACGAAACTACTTGGCCAAGCAATGGTTTCGTTTTCGAGTAGTTTATGAGGTAGGTTTGTCGTTACTTGTGCCAGTTTGGATAGCGAAGCTGTGGCGCGGTTGCTGAGCAAGGTGGCTATGATGATAGCCAGTACGGTAATCAGTAGCATGATCGCTAAACTTTTGATATAGGCCCTTTGTAAATAGCTGATATGGGGCGAGGTGGGCATTTCGACCAACAGATGCCAAGGCAGGTTGTCAGCAATCTGCATTTCTTGCACATAGACGGATTTTCGCCACCGCACCATAGCAGGCATGTTTTCAGCCTGTGGCAGCCAGTGGTAAATCGTCGCACTAACGGGACGAATTTCGCCACTTTGGCGCAGATTAAAAATCTGCTGTGTTTTTAAATCAGAGCGGCTACTGGTGAGCACTTGAAATTGATTATCAATGAGTGTGATTTGCCACGTTAATCTTGCCGTACCGGATGTGAATAGGTTTGTTATAAAATTTAAGTCGATATGACCCGAAATTTTGCCTAATAAACGATTACCCTGGTACACGGGTACACAACTATCAATATAAAAATCAGCCTGTTTTGGGCCTTCAGTCTGTAAGGTATCTGACATGATTCGCAAAGTGGCCTGATCGCATGAGGCCTGAAAATGAAATTTTGGGACAAAGGCTTGAACTGATTCTGGGCTTTGGTGTGGGTAAGCGGTAATTATTTTGTTTGTTGTGTCAACTAAGTAGAGTTGGGATAAATAGGGCAAAGTGCGTTGTATGATTTCGGTGCTTTGTTGCAATTTCAGTGAAGGGAGCATTTGGGCATTCGCTGCGAACTGTGCGAATTCTTTGAAGGCATGTTGTTGTTGCTGATGCCACCAACGCAGTTCAGCAACAATACCAGAAGAGAGTATTTTTAGCTCGTCTTGAATAGTGGTTTCTATCCGATTAAAAGTGCGTCGGCCATCTAAGATCATTAAGGTTAAAGTGGGAAAAAAGACGAAGGCGATCAATAAATTTAAGAGCGTTTGTTGGAGAGAAATCGTGATATTGGCTTTAGAACGCGCTATCCATTTATAAAGGGGTGTCGCTGCTATGAGTAAACTGGCAATCAGGGCGTTAAAGATGCCATTAACGGCCTGTTTGAGCATAATGAGTAAAACGGGTATGATATCCATGCCCATAATACCTGAATAGCATACCCAGACAAGCGGCATACCAATACAAATCCAGTAAATGCTGTCTAACAGAACGATGTTGAGGTGTTTTTGACGAGGTAGCCACCAAACAACAAAAAAGGCTTCTAGCGTAAAAATGATGATCGCGTAGGGATGATCCCATAAGAAAAAGGTGTATGAAGTCGTTATTAAGGCGGCCAGTATTGCCCAACGGGTTTTATACAGGTAAGCGATGATTAAAACAGCAATGCTGCCAAATAGGAAATTGACACCAAAAAATAGAGTCACATTGAAATAATTACCGGCAAATCCTGCGACAATAAGTAGGAATAGTCCTAAAATAGAACTATGCTGCCGTGGATTCAATGAGGTTTTAATAAGCCAGGTTTTGATGTTCATATTGAGCCTTTATTATGCCATGTTCATGTAGGGGGCGAACCTTTGTTATCGCCCAGGTTGCGTGTTCGCCCAGGCTTAACTGGGGATTTCTTTTAACAACGCTTCTGTCCATCTATCTATGTCAATCAGAAGACGGTCTTCTTCCTCAATATAATATTCGTCAAGTTCAAGCGTGATAATGCGATTGATATCACCCAATATCCGATAGTCATCGGATTCTGAATCAATAATACCGAATAGGGCATTTGCTTGAGTCAAGCCTTTTTGAAAAGTGGATTGTATAGTTTTCGTTCCAAATTTATTTTGCGAAGGCCCGATTGGAGTGCAAAATTTATTTTCGCGAAGGCCCGATTGGAGTGTACTCGGCTGTTGTACTCAATCGAAATTGATAATGATCCTTTTTTTTGGGAATGCGCCCAGTTTGGACACCATTATAATTGATAATAACTTAGCCTTCGCAATAATAATTGACTGTTCGCTATAACTTGATGTTCAAGTTTTTTCCAGTTCGTTCTATAACTACAAGGATTACTTATAATAAAGGATAAGTACTGAACAAGCGATGATCTCATAAGTCTCAACCTCATTCATTTCAAGATTAAACTCAATGACATGAAATTTGCCATAATCTAATCCTTTCTTATAAGTAATCCTTTTAGTTAGGTGGTCTATTCATTTTTTGGAGTGGCCTAACCCATATCAAGGTATAACTGATAACTGATAACTTATAACTGATAACTGATAACTGATAACATGTTCATTAAATTTTTAAATCACCAGTTTTCTAAATGGTCTGGAAAACGTTCTTTGCGAACGGTTCTTATTATTGCCTTTGTGAGCCAAGTTTTTACAGCAGTCGCGCTAACAGGATGGTTATCATTTTATAACGGGCAGCGTGCCGTTGATGATTTGGCCAGTCAATTACGCAGTGAAATGACGACTCGTATCCATGAACATCTTCAAACTTATATGGCGATGCCTCATCTCGTGAATCAAATCAATGTGGATGCGATTCGTCTTGGGCACTTCGATTTAAGCGATATTGGCAAACTGGATAGTTACTTTTGGCATCAGATACAACGTTTTAATACCGTCAGTTATATTGGGCTTGCTACGGTGAAAGGCGAATATATTGGCGCTCAAATTCGGCGCGATGGCTCAATCATTGTCGAAGTATTGGATAGTGATTCTGCTGGTAACCTAGACACTTGGGAAACCGATAATCAAAGTAATCGTACCAAAGTCTCAAGAACCATGTCCAATTATGATCCGCTTCTGCGACCGTGGTATCAGGTTGCTATGAAGGCGGGTAAAGCGGTTTGGACAGATATTTATGTTTATTTTTCGGGTTGGAGTACAACGATTTCAGCTAATCAACCTGTTTATGATAATCAGGGTCAGCTTTTGGGGGTGGCAACATCTGATCTCACTTTGTTAAAAATTGGTCATTTTTTGAAAGGTTTAAAAATCGGGGAGCGGGGTCAAACTTTTATTATGGATCGTTCGGGTTTACTGGTTTCCACCTCAACTCAAGAAAAACCTTATCGCATTAATCCGAGTACGCGCCAAGCGGAGCAATTTTTGGCGATAGAAAGTGCTGATGCTTTAACGCGGGAGACTGCCCTTTATTTAAGACAACACTTTGGTGAGCTATCTCAAGTGAATCAAAACCAGCAGCTTGATTTTAGATTGGCGGGTAAACGACAATTACTTCAAATCATGCCTTATCAAGATCAATGGGGCTTGGATTGGTTAATTGTCGTGGTGGTGCCGGAGACTGATTTTATGGGGCGTATCAATGCGAACACTCGTGCGACTATTCTCTTATGTCTCGTGGCTTTAATGGTGGCGATTTTGATTGGCATTGTGATCGCTCGCTGGATTGTTCAACCGCTTCAGCATTTAAATACGACGGCTCAAGCGTTAGCGATAGGTGAATGGCGGCAATTAAACGAGATGGAACGTGAGGATGAAATCGGCCAGTTAGCGCATGTATTTAGTCGTATGACACAGCAATTACAAATGTCATTTAATGACTTAGAAGAAAAAGTGAAGGAAAGAACGCAAGATATTGAGGCCCAAAATCTCAAATTGACGGCACTCAATGAAGAATTAGATCAACTCAATCAGGATAAAAATGAATTTTTAGGTATTGTTGCTCATGATCTCAAAAATCCACTGTCTGCCATTCAAGGAGCGGCATTACTGATTCAAAGTGATTATCATGAATTACCTAAAGAAGATGTGATTGAATTTGCGAATATCATTTCGCTCAGTTCTCAGCAATTATTTGAATTAATTAAAAATTTATTAGATGTGAATCAAATTGAATCGGGTAAAATGCGTTTGTCATTGACTGAGTTGAATATGTTGCCCATTTTGCAATTTTTGGTCAAAGAGTATAGGAACAAGGCTAAAAATAAAGGTATTCTGTTAATCTGTCAATGTACCGAACCAAAATATGATGCTTATGTTGATGAGAATAGCATACGCCAAGTTTTGGATAATTTGATCTCGAATGCGGTGAAGTATTCACCACCAGGTAAGCATATTATTGTCAGTATTAGCCAAGATGAAAATTGGGTGCGTTGTGAAATACAAGATGAAGGCCCGGGTTTAAGTGAGGCCGATCAGCAAAAGTTATTTAGTAAATTTACGCGCTTAAGCGCGCAGCCGACAGGTGAAGAACATTCCACTGGTTTAGGCTTATTTATTGTCAAAAAGTTGGTTGAAGCGATGAAGGGTAGGGTGTGGTGTGAAAGTGAATTAGGACAAGGGGCTTTGTTTATTGTCGAATTGCCGAGTCGGGAAAGGGGAGAGGGCGAATAGCGAAGGAGATAAAGTGAGGGCGAACCGACATGTTTGCCCTTTTGAAAAACACGCTCAATGCTAATGCTTAAGTACTGAAGCACAAATAAACCGGTATTTTACCGCAAAGAGACGCGAGGCATCGCGTCTCTACGAAACCGCGAATTGTAGAGACGCGATGCTTCGCGTCTCTAATTACAAATAAACATTGTTTCTATTAAAATACCTGAAAATTTATGCTT
>JAYQWI020000172.1:0-6743 GCA_035871815.2 Candidatus Parabeggiatoa communis | reverse complement strand
CCACCTCAGGCATTGATTTTGGGAAAAACCAGACTCATCACTATATCCGATTGGCTTATACAAGAGAAATAGCGCATTTAAAAGAAGGGGTGGAAAGACTAAAACAGTATTTATTGTGAGTTTTTTGTAAAACTTTGAATCGCTGATTTGACGGCTCATTAAGTATGCAGGCAGGCGATAAAATTTTATCATTCAACGCTATCGTTTTTATTAATATCTTCACCAAAAGTTGAGTCTTAAACCGAATTATTCTGAAAAAGGGTTTAAAATCAATAGGATTCAAAATGGGTTCGACTGTGTTTAAAAATACGATAAGTGATTGAAATTTAATCACTATCACAATAATAAGTCTTTTATTTTTTAAATAATTGGCGAAGCTATTGTTTATAGAAACTACTTGTTATAATAGATTCTCAAGTATTTATGCATTCAAGAATTAATGACATGATTAAATTCAAAAAATCGTAATCAGTCAACTTAATGTTCAGTTGTCCATTAGTTCATGTAAAAAACAGTATTTTAAAATTTGACTTGAAGTCCAAAATCAATACGGATTATCGGAATAAATTTTTCCAAAAATCAGAAATAAGTGAATTATGTTCACTATAGAAGGCTTCTGTGGCTGGAAAATCACGTTCACGCCTTTGATTTTAAGTCACTCAATAAATTATAATTATCGCATACCTCTGTGTTCCTCTGTTCCTCTGTGCTCTCAGTGTTGAAAATATTAATTGTTAATTTTCGCAAAACGATTCCGATCTCTATTGGGTTTGAACAGCAAATTGCACAATGACTTTCAAAAAAGTCAAATTTTATTATTAGAGGGACTTGCAAAACTTCGGTGTGCAACCACAAATCAACGACTTACAGGGTATTGTGTTATCGTTTTTGCTTAATATAGATATTCAGATAATTATTTGATCAAAGAAGGGTTCGATCTAAAACCCATCTCACGCTTCAGGCTTCGGGGCTTCGCTTCGGTGCCAAGTCTTCTCAATGCGACTTTGCGCGAAGCGTGAGATTAAAAATACCCCCTTTTTTGAAATTATTTTCTGAAAATATATCGTTTTGCAAGAGGCTCATTAGATAATTTTTAATTTTCATTCAATTAACAAACATAATCGTGTCTTTTTATGACCGACATTCAGCACACCGCTGTAAGTCTTTGATATTAAATCAAAATGTCGATTATGAAAAAGATAACCTATTTAGACTTATTTAAAATCAACACGTTAAATTTAATAAGTGTCGAATGTCGGTTATGAATTTTGAGGTTTGAATTCATCATGGAACAAGAAAGAATAGAAATTATAGATCCCGATTATAGTGTTTACTACGATACAGAAACCGCTACCATCCATTTACAAGGAACAGTGCGGCTAATTGGCGCAAATGCGTATACTCACTTTACCAAGTTATTTGAGCAAATACTTGCACTTGAGTCCCTATCACCTTTAATTACAGTCAATGTGAAAAAGTTGAACTCTCTCAACAGTTCAGGCATCACAACATTGGCGAAATTTGTGATCAAGGTGAACCAGAAAGGCAACATTAAGATGATTATTCAAGGTTCTAAGCAGGTGGCTTGGCAAAAGAGATCATTAATCAACTTAAAACGACTCATGCCTTCGTTAAGCTTGGAATGGGAAGAATAGAACGTTATTAGTTATCAATTATCAATTCCACATTTAGCGTACCTTCCCTTCGGTTCACGCTAAAGTTTCGCGTCGAGAAATTTTAGCGTGAAGAATTGATAACGGTGAACTGATAACTGATAACTGAAAACTTATAACTGATAACTGATAGGAAAGAAATAGAACACTTACAGCAAGAACTGGAAAACTTCAAAAAAGAAAAAGCGAACTTAGAATATTTGTTAGAAATGTCTAATGAACATTCCGATGTGGTTGAAGCAGAGTTGCAAAAAGCCAAAGAACAAGCAGAAGAGGCTCAATACGAGGCAGAAATGGCTAACCGTGCTAAGAGTACCTTCCTCGCTAATATGAGCCATGAATTACGCACACCACTCAATGGCATTTTAGGTTACGCTCAAATTCTACAACGTGATCCAACACTGACTAAGAAACAAAAAAAGGGTATAACGATTATTCAGGAAAGCGGTGATCATTTATTAACACTCATTAATGATGTTTTAGATTTATCCAAAATAGAAGCGGGTAAATTAGAATTAGTTGAGAAAGAGTTTTATTTACCCACATTTTTAAGAAATATTATCGACTTATTTTGTTTACGGGCCGAAGAAAAAGAGATTGCCTTTACTTATGAAGAATGTTATCCAAAACCTAACGAATTGAAAAAATATGAAAAATTACCTTCAGGGGTGCGTGGCGATGAAAAAAGATTGCGACAAATTTTGCTTAATTTACTCAGTAATGCCTTGAAATTTACGCAACATGGCAGCGTCACATTAACGGTTGGTTATCAAGACAACAAATTATATTGTCAAGTAAAAGACAGCGGAATTGGTATTGATAAGGAACAGATCAATACAATATTTGAGCCTTTTCAGCAAGTTGGCGATAAAAGCAAGATGATAGAAGGAACGGGATTAGGTTTACCCATTAGCCAAAAATTAGTAGAAATGATGGGAGGAGAACTCAAAGTCAGCAGTCAGTTAGGTCTAGGCAGTATTTTTGAATTTAAAGTGGCAATGCCAACGGTTTTGGGCTTAGACGGCCCTGCCACTGTTCAAAATCCAAAAATTATTGGTTTTCAAAAGAAATTTAGAAAACAAAAACAGTCGTTATCAGAGCCGTTTTTCACAGATTCCGAAAAATCTGTAGGCTTTAAAGAAACCGTTTGCATACCAGAAAACAAAAGTTTAGATATTCATCAAGAAACACCAATAATGGTCAAAAAGGAGAGGGATAATATCCTTATATTGGTAGTGGATAATAAATGGCAAAATCGTTCATTATTAATTGATTTACTTGAGCCTTTGGGCTTTGCTCTGCTGGAAGCGAAAACGGGACAAGAAGCCATTACCAAAACACACCAATATCATCCTGATCTCATTTTAATAGACTCACTGATGCCCACGATAGAAGATTTAGATACCTCTATCCGTCAAATACGTCAAAGTTCTCACTCAAAAGAACTGGCAATTATTGCGGTGTCAGCGAATGTATTTGCTCACCATCAGCAAGCTTGTTTAGAGGCTGGCTGTAATGCATTTCTGCCTAAGCCTATTGATGCTGATCACTTATTACAATTATTAGCAGAACATTTACCCTTTGAATGGATTTACGAAGATATCACTATCACATTAGATCAAAACAAAAAAGCGGCTTTTTTAAAAGGCCCATCAACAGAGCAAGCGAATATTTTCTTTGAACTGATTCTGATGGGCGATATTATGGGAATAATAGAATACGCTCAAGAATTAGGACAACTTGATGCACAATTACAACCCTTTACCGAAAACGTTTGTCAATTAGCCAGAGGCTTTCAGGAACAAAAACTTGAAGAATTTATCAAATCAGTGATCAGTGAACAGTAATCAGTAATCAGTAATCAGTGAACAGTTATCAGTGAACAACGAGCCATTGAGACGCTTCGCGGCGCCAACTGTAGAGACGCACTGCGTGCGTCTCTAATAATCTTCATCCTGGAGTCGATGAAGAAACCCAACGTACACCCTCGCTAAGTGTTTCTTTTTTCCAAAAAGGCGCACGAGATTTCAGTTCATCAATTAAAAAACGACACGCTTCAAAAGCAGGCGCACGATGTTTTGCCCAAGCCGCAACCAAAACAATCTTATCCCCAGGTTGTATCTGTCCAACGCGGTGAATAATTAAGGTATCAAGGATATCCCAGCGTTGTAAAGCCGTTTCACTGATTGAGTACAAATACTTCTCTGTCATGCCAGGATAGTGTTCTAAAAACATTGATTGCACTGTATCGCCTTCATTATTATCGCGCATTGTGCCAACAAATGTCGCAACAGCACCAATGCTATGCTGATCCTTCAAGCTTGTTTCAAAAGCTTGCAACTGTTCCCACGGTTTAAATTCATTTGAAGTGATTTCAACTTTCACATTACCCTCCCGTCACGGGCGGAAAAAAGGCCACTTCATCACCCTCTTGCACCAGCTGGTTTTGAGCGACATATTCCAGATTCACGGCCATCAAAATATAAGTAGGCAAAGGGGCATCATCACAAACTTGTGCCCATATTTGGGCAACAGTCAATGGTTTATCAGTTTCGAGTTTGACTTCACTTTTTCCAATTTCTTCACGTAAACGGGAAAAAAATTTCACGGTGATAGTCATAGCGGCTCCCTTGTTAATGAGATTTGTGAACACACAGGACAAGCAGGATCTTTGGGCAATCTTAAAGTACGCCATTGCAAAGAGTGTGCATCAAAAAGCAATAGTTTACCACACAGTGATTCTCCCATGCCTAATAACACCTTAATCACCTCAACCGCTTGAACACTACCAATCACTCCCACCGTTGGTGCCAATATACCCGCTTCACTACATATTTCCGTTTCCGCCGCATTGTCATCATATAAACAACGATAACAAGGGCTACGCGAATCGGCGGGTAAAAAAACGGCCACTTGCCCATGCCACCGTAAAGCCGCCCCCGACACCAACGGTATACCCCCCTGTACACAAGCCGCATTGATAGCAAAGCGCGTCGCAAAATTATCACAACCATCCACCACCACATCAACAAAAGGGACAAGCTTATCTAAGGCAGCTTGATCAATGCATTGGTTTAACACTGTTATCTGTACATCAGGATTAAGTGCTTTTAATGTCGTTTGCGCTGATAACGTTTTAAATTGCCCTATTTGCCCAGTATCATGTACAATTTGCCGCTGTAAATTAGATAATTCGACGCGATCACAGTCAGCCAACACTAAATGCCCAACACCAGCCGCAGCGAGATACATCGCCACTGGCGAACCTAACCCCCCTAATCCCACAATCAACACTTTCGACAAAGCCAACTGTTGTTGTCCCTTCACATCCACTTGAGGTAATAAAATTTGACGGCTATAGCGGAGTAATTGTGTCTCATCCATTTGTTAAACTAAAATTTGAACTCGTTTATTGATGTCCAATTGGAGTCCAAAGCGAAAGCTTTGGACGTGATAATCAAGCTTAACGATACGCTCGTAAATACTGCCATTCAAACAAGCGTTTTGCCCAATTAAAGACTCTCAGTTTAGGCATTAACATCGTCCGTTTAGGGCCGCGATAAACCAACATCCCTTTGTCAAGTGTGTCAACAATGCAAATCAGTTCGGTTTTGAATTGATGCTCAGCCGGTTGTCCAGCTACCTCAGCCAGTATGTTTTTGGCAGCCGTTTCGGCTTGTAAATCAGCCATGTGTGCTTGCTTGGGGAGCCAATCCGGGCCGGGCAGACTGCTGCTATCACCTACCACATAAATGCCATTAAATCCGGAAACGCGACAATGGGCATCGCCTTTAATCATGCCCCCTTCTGAAATCGGTAAACCGCTATTCGCGGCCCAAGCTGGGCCAGTCATACCTGGCATAAACAGAGTCAAATCGCTCTGGATATCACCCCCTTCTGTGTGTACAGCGTTCTCGCTAAAGCCCTTCATTTTATGGCCTAAATGGGTGCGAATCTGGTATTTTTCCATTTCTTTTAGCAAAGCTTGAACGGCTTTCGCGCCTAACCGTTTCCCCGGTTCAGGTGCCGGACTAAAAAACACCAATTCAAACTTATCGCGGCGTTTTTGCTTTCGCAACATCGTATCGATGCCAAACAGAAATTCAAAAATGGGTCCACCCCGCATAGCGGCTGGTTCTTTCGGATTGCCACCAAAACCAAAAGCTAAAGTGCCCCCTTCAAGGGCCGCAAGGCGATCACTATAAGCTTTGATGGGTTCATAACCGTCACAGGGTATGTAAGCGTGTTCAATGCCGGGTAGTTTCTTGATAAAGCGTCCACCAGAAGCAATGATCAGCTTATCAAAAGCAAGCGTACCATTATCGGTTTTGACTTGCCGTTCATTGGGATCTAAGCCCGTAACAGTACCTTCATGATGTCTCACATCTTCACGCTTAAAGAATTTATTCAGCGGTATGGTTAAATCAGCTTCGCTACGAAGCCCCGCAGGTACCCAAATCAGGCTAGGATAATAAAACAGTACAGGGCGTGGTGAGATTAACGTAATAGGATCACGACAACCTTGTTTGCGAAGACTTCTAACGGCCGTCAGTCCTCCAAAACCTGAACCAATGATCACAATTTGGGGCATAATTAAATCCTCTTATCAGTTATCAGTTATCAGTTATCAGTTATCAGGTATACTCATTTAACTCATTGAATATCAATATAAAATACATAGTACAACGAATTAACGAAACGAAGTTCAGCGAACATTCAGTCAGGGAAGCTAAGCTAAGTAAACGAAAAGGATAAAAAATTGGCGATTTATCAATGGCTTGAAGAGGCCGGTTATAAAGCGCAAAATCAATCGCAATCAAATGATGGGATACCTGTCGATACAAAATTGTAGATATAACGACAAGGATTGTTTATAAAAAAGGATAAATACCGGGCATTTGATGAACTCATCAGTGGAACCCTCATTCCTTTATTGATGAAAGTCAATGACATGAAGCTTGGCACAATCTAATCCTTTATTATAAACAATCCTTGTAGTTCATTATCTTCTATCAATTTTCTTTAAGTCATTGAAAAGTATACTAGATTAAACAAAACGGATAGATCGTC
>JAYQWI020000171.1:0-3649 GCA_035871815.2 Candidatus Parabeggiatoa communis | reverse complement strand
AAAAAGTACCGGTTTCACTCTCTTAGAATTATTGATTGCCCTCACCTTGTCAACGCTTGTTATGTTGACACTGGCAATCGGTATGAATCTTGTTTTTAAAGAATGGACTCGTTCTAGTAATCGACTTGATGAAAGCTTGGAAAAGGTACTGGTTTTATTACAGATTGAACGCGCATTAGAGGGCGCCTTTCCACATACTTATAAAGATCGTGAAGAAAATAAAGACTTTATTTTTTTTGAAGGTGAAGAAGAGCAATTGATTTGGGTTTCGACTGTCTCACCAGGGCGGCAGGCAGGATTGACGGCGTGGCAACTTTTACCGGATGATAAAGAAAAGGGGGTACAAATTCGTATTGTACCAGCTTATGCCAGTGATCCAACTGAACGGTTAGAGGAAAATGCGACAGTCGTTACGGCGTTGGAAGGTTATCAAGCGACTTTTGAATACTTATATGTTGATGAAAAAATTGAAGAAGATACAAAATGGGTAGAAGAATGGTCTGCTAAAAAATTGCAAGCCTTACCTCATGCAGTACGTGTGCGTTTGGAAAGTGACATTGAGGGAGAAGATTCTGTTGAAATTGTGGCAACCATTATGGCCCATCACCATCAAGAACAAAAGTTTCGTCCTGTCAAACCTTAAAAAAAATCCCCCCAATTTCCCTTTTCCAAAGGCTTTAAATGAATACCCAAAAAAAACAATAAATCAAAAACTTATAAGACATTTGACCATGATGAGTAGTTATACAAGTTCTCAATAATGTCCGCCAGCATCTGTTTGTATCTTTCAACTTGGCAGACTTCATCGACCAGGTTATCTCGCGAACTGCCATTTGTCGTGTCTATCAATTGAACGCCTACCTCAAAATGTTTGTCATATTCCTTACACCAGGCTACTTTACCCTTAATTTCAATGGCTGGCTCAACTAGAACTTGAATAGCAATGATTGAGCCTCGTTTCCAACATCTATCAGATTCAAAGGCAACCCCCCCAAAACTGACATTTTTTAAATGTTCCAAATTCATCTCAGATTCATTTATTTCCCGCACTTCAACGGCGATGTCAGTAGGATGTCTAACATATTGTCTTTCATCGTGCATGTTATATAAGACCTCCTTAAGTTGAAAACTTTCTCATTATAAGTGTCGTTACTTAATAGACTTATCCCGGATGCTAAATCCTTTATTTTTATTATTGTCGTATATCGTATGCCAATGGGTTACGTTTATTTAAGGAATAAGTATAATATTTAAAGACAACAATGTACAAATTGTTCCAAAACGGCCAATTGCTTAGGATGCAATTCAACACGCGCTCTTTTTGCCTGAATGAACTCAATAGCCTCTTTAACGTTATTCACTGTACCTTGTTTGAGGAGAAACGCAGCAACCACTGTCGCGCTTCGTCCATGCCCTAATGCACAATGCACAAACACCGGGCCAATTTCCAAATGCGTTGTTATCCATGATACCGCTTCATTCAATTGATAGAGTGTTGGGGCTGTTGTGTCCAATAATGGGATAGAGAAATAGTTTTGTCTCGTCCGAATAAAACAGATTTCTCCAAATTCACAAGTCAAATCAAGTGTATTTTTTATACCCTTTGAGACAAATCGCTTATAATCCATTATCCCAAGCTGACATCCCAAGTACAAATTTGGGATAATTTCATCCAGCGCGTTTTCTTGAGAAAACAGGCGAAATAAAGCAAGTGCTATCGTATTCAGTATAAAATACGGCCAAAAAATAAAATAGCTGAGAAGAGACAATGAACCTGATGTTTTTTTAAGGAAGAGGCTGGGCTTTTCTAGCCAAAAAGCACAAACAACACCTGTCAATGCAATAAGGCTGTTAATAATTAAAAAAGTGATTATACTTATAATTGTGCGGCCAGGTAGGGATTTGCAGGATCGTGCCAGTTATAGAAAACCGAGGCAACCCTAAGTATTGTCCCTACAATGATAATTGATATTGTAGGGGCAATCCCTTGTGGTTGCCCATGTCATAAGTTATTCGCTGTTAGCGACAGATTACCACACTAATAGGAGAACAAAAATTATGGGATTTTTAGCGGACAAACGTGCGCTGATTGTTGGATTAGCGAGTAATCGTTCAATTGCTTGGGGGATTGCACAGGCCATGCGCCGTGAAGGGGCCGAACTCGCTTTCACCTATCAAAACGATAAACTCCGTGAGCGAGTGGAAAAAATGGCTACCGAGTGTGGTTCCAACATCACTTTACCCTGTGATGTCAGCAGCGATGAGGAAATTCAAAGCGTTTTTGAGGAACTGCAAAAAACGTGGGACGGTTTGGATATTATTGTTCACTCAGTCGCCTACGCACCGAAAGAGGAATTAAAAGGGCCTTATTTAGAAAACGCGACTCGTGAAGGCTTTAGAATCGCCCATGATATCAGTTCTTATAGTTTGTCGGCTTTAGCCATGGCCGGACGTAGCATGATGCAAGGGCGCAAGGCGGCCTTACTCACTTTGACTTATCTTGGAGCCGTGCGTGCCATGCCTAATTACAATGTCATGGGCCTCGCCAAAGCCAGTTTAGAGGCCAATGTTCGTTATTTGGCTTCAGGGCTAGGCCCAGAAGGGATTCGCGTCAATGCGATATCCGCTGGCCCGATACGCACTTTAGCGGCCTCTGGTATTGCCGATTTTCGGAATATGCTTGATTTTTTTGAAAAAAATGCCCCCTTACGGCGCAATGTGACGATTGAAGAAGTCGGTAATGTAGGCGCATTTTTGTGTTCCGACTTAGCCTCCGCCGTTACGGGTGAAATCACTTATGCCGATTGTGGATTTAATATGACCGGAATAGTTGGGTAATCCGTAGTGGCCGAAAGTGTTCGCCCTAAAATTGTATTATGTTCAAAAGGGCGAACACGATCGGGCAGCCCCTACATTGCTATAATCTTATCCACTGATAACTGATAACTGATAACTGATAACTGATAACTGAACAAAGGAGCAATTAATTTTGACACCTGATGAAAAAAAACAGCAAGTTGCTAAAAAAGCTTTAGAATACGTTGTTGAAAATCCCATTATCGGTATTGGCACGGGTAGCACGGCGAATTATTTTGTTGATGCACTGGCGACGATTAAACACAAAATTGAAGGCACTGTTGCCAGTTCCAATGTCACCGCTGAACGCCTGAAATCTCATGGTATTCCCGTATTTGAACTCAATGGTGTAGATGAAATCTCGGTTTATATAGATGGTGCTGATGAATCGAATCGTTATTTACACCTGATCAAGGGTGGCGGCGGCGCATTAACGCGTGAAAAAATTGTCGCAGCGGCCAGTAAACGCTTTGTTTGTATTGGCGATGACAGCAAATTAGTCGATGTACTGGGCAAATTTCCATTGCCTATTGAAGTTATCCCAATGGCTCGAAGCTATGTTGCCCGTCAATTAGTCAAAATGGGTGGCAAACCGGTGTGGCGAGACGGTTTTATCACAGACAACGGTAACGTCATTTTAGATGTCCACAATTTACAAATCATTGAACCGGTGAAGATAGAAGCCCAAATCAATGAAATCACCGGCGTTGTTACTAATGGCTTATTTGCTGCACGCCGGGCCGATGTATTGCTATTAGGTAGCCAAGATGGGGTTAAAGTGTTGGATTGATTT
>JAYQWI020000170.1:0-4126 GCA_035871815.2 Candidatus Parabeggiatoa communis | reverse complement strand
CGACGCTCTTCCGATCTATGTCTACTTAAATCAATCAGCGTTAATCAGGCCATCATCAGTCAAATCAGCGTTCTATCTAATCTATAACTGTCATCAGTTTTATGCAGCACTGCCTCAATTCCCAATTCGTTGTTTTAGCTTCGCTGACTGACCGTTCGCTGCCCTTCCGACCTAAATGCCCCAAAATACCAAGGACCTTGGTGTGCTTCAAATTGATAACTGATAACTGATAACTGATAACTGATAACTGATAACTGTATTTACCCAATTCGTTGTACTAGATTCGTTGTACTAGAGTTGCCCTACGTTGTCTTGAAATAACATCTCAAACGAGACAATAAAGGTGTAGTGATTATAAAAACGGTTTATTTACCATCCCTATTAATTATTAAAGAGGATTAATAAGTTATGAATACTTCAAAAGTTAAAATGACGGTAATGGCAGGCTTGTTTGTATTGTTTGGTAGCATATTTATGGTAGTAGCCGAAGGGAGAGCATTTGATGTTAATAAAATTCCTAATGCCTGCTCTAATGAAAATGAACTACCAGAGGAATTTAAGCTTACTTGGCCTTTGCCTGGCCAACTGAGTGACTATGATCGTACTGAAAAAAAACATTATTCAAAAGGTTCTAATGGCACCTCTTACAAGAATCATTATTTACTTGATTTTGGAGTGCCTTGGCATAATGAAAAGGGAGGAAGTTGGAGAAGAAATAGCAGAGGACATATATCAGGACAATATGTTTTAAACAAGTATATAGGTGATACAGTATCAGATGGAGAACGTCTCCATACAGGAATTGATATTGTTCTTAAGTCTGATCGTTCACTACTTCGAGGCACTAATAAAGTGATGGTTAATGACTTTCCACCAAAAGACAAAAAAAATTATATAGATGACTCTGGTGATGATAAAGAGTTTCATACTTGGGGTTTACCTGTGTATCCCGTCTATCCAGGAACAGTGAAAAAAGTAGATAGTGGTGAGAAAATTGAGCCGTGGGTAGGTGTCATTTCTATAGATCATACTCATACCACTTCCAAAGGTTTTAAGTTTAAGTTTAACACAACGTATTGGCATGTAGAACCTATCGTAAAAGAAGGTACTACAGTTAACATCAATACTCTAATTGGGACAATTGCCAATTTAGATAACGAGAGTGTTTATGATAGGGATCATCTGCATTTTTCTATAAGAAAAGGACATTATTCTAGCTGGGAACAAGGTAGTTATTCAATTTCTTCTGTTAAAGCAAAGAGTTATAACCACATCAACCCAAACACCCAGTGTTTTAACGAAAAGAATATTTGGAAACCAAATTTTGACTTTATTGACTTTCTTAAAGAAGATATTGGGAAGGAAATTAAGATAATAGAAAGTGATAGCGATACAGAAAAAAATAACAATACAATATCCATTGAAAGCACTAACAAGGGTAATCTGTCTCTTTTCATGAGAAAAAATAGCTATACTGTAAAGATAAATGAAGAAAAGATAAATGAAGAAACAATACAGGCAAAGTTAACAAAACAGGCAAAGTTATTAAAACATAGTAATGATGGAAAATTAACTCTGAACAAATTAACTCTGAACATATTTACTGATGGTAAAGTTGATAAGGATTTAACTAAATTTACTAAACCTGTCAAGATTCAGATATATGATGGAGATACCCTAGTGGAGGAGGTTTTTTATCCTTTTAAAGATTTTAAAGATTTAAAAACAGACTCCTTTAAAATACTACTTGAGTTTTGGCGTATGGGCGCTATTAGTGGCTATAGTGATGGAACGTTTGGAGCAGATACACCTATTACTAGAGCAGAGTTTGCCAAAATAATGGTTTTGGCAATCAGAAAATGGCAGAAACGTTTTTTGCCAGTCAAACCTGATAGGAAAGGAAAATTTCCGTTTACAGATGAAGCGTTGACATATAAAGATACAGATAAAGATTCTAAAAAATGGCAAATTCCTTATGTTAAAGCTTTATATCAAAGTGGTTCTGTAAAAGGTGTTACTGATACTGAGTTTGAGCCAGACAGCAATATTACTATTGGGCAGATGGCAAAAATGGTTTTGCTTGGTATGATGGAGTTAAAAGAAGATAAATTAAAAATGGCCAGCAATACAAAGACTGAAAAGTGGGCTGATATCTACATGGCATGTGCTAGGAAGTTTGAACTTATTGATAGCGACAAGAAGAGTAGCTCCGATGCAACAAGGGAGCAAACAATGTTAGCTATATATAAAGCTCAAAAATACACAGATTCAAATGTGATAAAAGAAAAGTCATATCTTGATGTTATATTTGATAAGGATAAGGATAGCTGTCCTTATTACGGTGTCGTCGAAAAACAAAAAAGTGAGCAATAATCATGAAATCATTACCACAAATTGTTATATTGCTTTTTACTGTATTAGTTTTTATTCAATCGCCAGTTGCAACTAGAGCAGACTGCATTGGCAATAACTATGAGCAACGTGTCTCAGAAAAACAGTCAGTACTACCAAGTGTTGAAATGATTGTACCCTCTACCGCAGAAGCTGGACAAACTGTTATCCTTTCAGCAACAGCAACTGTTGACAGTGAAAATGGTGGTATAAAATCGTTTTTTTGGTGTGCTGATGCTGGCCTTTTTGAATTGAACCCTGTCGAACCAGATTATAGTGCGGTTAAACTTACAGTACCTATAAATCCTGGGGTAGTCAGGGTATTAGCACAAGTTGGTGATGGTTTAGGCTATATTGCTAAAAAGTTTTCCTCTATAAATATAATGGGAGGAGATTCTCTCTATTTTTCCGATAAGGAGAATGGGATTGTTACCTTTGTTTCTTCTATGGCTAACTTAAATAACTCAGGTAGAATCACAATTAATGGTGAAACCATAGAAGGTAGTTGGGTTGGTGATACAGTGACTTTTAACCTTTACGGGGTAATAGAAAAAGATTTGATAAGCTTTTGGCAACCCGTCAAACTGAATATTTATGATGCCAATAGCCAAGAAATTTATTCTGGCTGTTTTCCTTTCCAAGATGTTTGTATTGGGCGTTGGTATACACACCCAGTCATGAAGTTATGGAAAGAAGGCAGTATCCAAGGTTATAGTAACGGAAAGTCTGGTATTTTTTCTCCATATAAACCCGCTTTACGTTCAGAACTGATAGCTACCACAGTACGTACCCTTCTTAAAGGGGAAACGCTTTTAGAACCCGCAACAAACCCATTTTCAGATGTCCGCAAAGACGATTGGTATGCGACGTTTATTCAATATGCCAAAGATAAAAATTTTATCCAAGGTTGTGATGAACAAAACAACTTATTTTGTCCTGCTGATTTTTCTAGCCGAGCAGAGGCTATTAAAATAATAACCTTAGCATTCCCTCATCTGGCAAATAAATTAGCCACCTGCCAATCCAAGCCTGGAGAAACCTTCCCCGATGTACCTGCCGATGTTTGGTATGCCCCATACGTTTGTGCAGCAAAAGCTGCCAACGTGATTAGTGGCTATCCTGATGGTAATTTCCGACCTGACTATCTGATGACTCGCGCAGAAATGGCAAAAGCCCTCTGCATTGCCGCTTTTGGCCCTGCTGAGGGCATCGATCCTGGCCCACAAAATCGCCCCCTGCTATTTGCGATTACCCCTCTCACGGCAACCGTCAGCGAACCCATCACTTTCACTCTCGAAGGCTTTAACCTGCCTGTGCCAATGGCTCTGGCTATCCCCGATTGCGCTAATCTCACCCCTGTCAGTGGCGGTACGGCCGAAAAACAAGAATTCCAATGCACACCCACTCTCGCGGGACTCAAAAACGCCACAGTCAATGCCCCCGATGGCACCGTCTTGGTTGAGTTTGCTGTCGAGGTTAACGATATCAGCACGCCACCGCCACCCCCCTCTTGTACCCCTAGCGTCACTGCCGTTTCGCCCTTGACTGCCGTATTGAATCAAACCCAAGTCTTTACCGTCAAAGGCTTATGTCTGCCTGAAACCACCGTTTTCTCTATTGCCGAATGCGATAACTTAGCCCGCTTAGACGGGGATGAACAGCAACAGCCATTCCGTTGTCTTCCCAACAGCACCGGCGATAAACAAGGTGTCGTGAAAGATCAACCAGAAGGTAC
>JAYQWI020000169.1:0-9967 GCA_035871815.2 Candidatus Parabeggiatoa communis | reverse complement strand
ATGATGCCATAAGCTTTATTGAAAAAAGGGCTGAACACCTTGCACAACTTGAACGAAAATTTATGGAAAATCTCGGCATCACCCCGCCTAAAGATGAAATCTTTGGTGAGACGGACATTGATACTGATGATTAGTCAAGCGGGGATATTGGACTACCAGGGCCCCCTCAAAGTATATCGTTATTAAATCAATAACTTATATCGGACTTTGACGATACCCTGGTTCTAATCCCTTCTTATATTGTTAATTAGATGACTGGCTGGCGTAACCGGGCTTTCGCATGATTCAACACAGAAGCTAACCGCTTCATAAATAACTTAGTCTCATTGGATTATAAATTTGGTATACTTCATTACACCTATTCTCATTCTCACGCAAAGCCGCTAAGAACGCTAAGTCAATTAATACCGTCAAAATTTTGCTGTTATGCAAAATGAATTTTGCACTCCAGTTTAAAGGTTATATATTGGTAATATTCAATTCTTAATTATTGACGCTTTGTTGAGTTTGGCACTGGGGGCGTTGAATGGGATTGATTCAAATCAATAACTTATACCTCAAATGTTCAATATTTCATATAAAAGTTTTTGCAGGCAAAAACGGTTATATGAAATTCAGATTTTCAATAATCTCGACATATCGGGGCAACCACAAGGGATTGCCCCTACATACCTCTATTTTTATATGGAAAATTCACGCGCAAGCCCTTGAGATTGAAGCACTCCCACTCAACGACCCGAGTGCCAGCTACTGATTATGAGTAATCAGTATTATTTGGGACTGTTTATAAGGATGGCATACTTAAATGAATAATGAAGACGCGCAACGTTTTGTTAGATTGCTTGCTTTTAAGTTTCGTGTGATGAAAATCATTCATGCTGAAAGAACATTGTGAATTTTTGAGTCGTTTTTCAATAGCATCAAGGGCTATTCGTTTATTTAGCATAGCTTACCGTAGGTGCTGTGTTGTTGTACTAACAGGATTCTAATATGAAATTATCTCATCTCTCATTTGAAAACTATAAAACCTTTCAGAAGCGTGAATCTATAGAGGTAAAACCACTGACTATTTTGATTGGGCGAAATAGCTCTGGCAAAAGTGTGATATCTCGATTACCTTTGTTGATTGCTCATGCACTGTCAGAACGTGCCAACAGTCCGATTGAGCTTGAACTTGAAGGCCTTGATTTTGGAGTCTCTTTTGTTGATCTGATTTATAATCGGCTTCCTCATCGTGCGCTGGGTATTGGTGCAAGCTTTATCGACGATAAAGGGCAAACGATGGATTTCTGGGTCAAAGTTCAACACTTTGACGAATACCGACTCCAACTTATTTCACGCTTTGAATTAACACAAATGGGAAAACCCATACTCACGCTATCTTGGATAGGTCAAGAGCCTTTGGATGAAAGAACGCTTTATCGCTGCGATGAAACAGGACAAAAATGCCAAGTTGATTTTCGTGGATTTTGGCCTGAAAAAATACAAGTGATTGATAATAAAAAAGAGACTTTATCATTGGCAGCAATTAAGGATTACCGAGCCAATTTAGCTGAAGGAATGGCACTTATGAACTATCTGGGTCCATTTCGCAAGGAACCGCAACGGACGTACCGTTTCCCTGGAGGCATTTTGCATAATGTCGGTTTAAGTGGCTCGAAAACGGCTGAACTGTTGGGTGATGACTTTTTGCGCCGTAAGGGTAAAGTATTGGAGGCGGTTGGCAAATGGTTTTCTGAGTATTTGGGCGGATGGGAACTGAGCTTATCCAAACAAGGTGATGTTTTTTCATTGGTTATGAAAAAGCCTGATAACCCTGCTTTAGAAATTAATCTAGCCGATGTGGGTACTGGAATAGCCCAAATTTTACCCATTGTGGTGCAACGCCAATTTGAAAGCCTCACTGGAAAAAACAGCGATCTTGAAATTGTAGAACAACCAGAATTACATCTTCATCCCAGTGCAAACGGACATTTGGCGGATTTATATATTGAAGCGGCCAAACACAGTGACTCTCGTTTTATTATCGAAACCCACTCAGAAAACTTTTTATTACGTATTCGACGGCGGATTGCCGAAAAAAGTTTTGATTCAAATCAAGTGATTATTTACTGGATCAATGATGATCCCAATTTGGGAGAACGCATACAAACGATCCAAATTCAGGAAAATGGCGATGTTGATAAATGGCCTCAAGGTGTATTTTCAGAAGATTTTGAAGAAGTGAAAGCCATTCGCAAAGCACAAAAGGGGTTTTGATCATGAAAATACGTTTTGCAACGGATGTTCTGAATGATAATTAAGTCGCTTTTCGATAATCAGCAGAGACGGATTGTCAACTTCTCCAGAAGATTTAAAGACGCATTTTTATATACCAGAAATGTAGGGGCTAGAGACAGTTCAGAAAAATAATTTGAGGGCGAACACGTCAATTCGCCCCTACAGTTTGCTCTCAAAATTTTACAAATCACGAGTTTTAGAAAATCCTTTTCCGAAATTGTGCTGAAGTTGATCATTCAAAATCATTACCATTTTGCCTTCTGATCCGACTACAATAAAAACAATGACTTTCTCTTTCTGACTACATTTTATTTGGGCCTTATATCCGTCTTTGACACCCCATATCCCATGTTTGCCAGATAAAATGTCTGTAAAACCGGACTTTGCCATAGCAATCATGGCTGTTTGTTTACATTGCGCCTTGCTTGATGTCATCCGTTGTAATTTGACATAGAAATGCGGAGGTGAATGGGTTGTTTGAGCATAAACTTCTGAGGGGCTATCTGATGCGAGGGCTATTTGGAGTCCACACAATGGGGAATTGTTTTGGCATGCCTGATTATCCTCAATGATCCCCCCATTGAATAGAGGTTCAGATTGTTCTTGTTGAGGATAAAAAGTGCCATCGGATTCAGGATTGTTGAGATTGCCTTCAATCTCAAAAGGGCTGTGCGCTGTGCGCTGTTCAAGCGTTTGACTACTTTGGGAGTAAAGCATGACACTTGATGCTATTAATAACGCTAAAAATGTGGTAATCATTTTCATGTCTGGTTTTCCTTGCAAAATTGTGGAATGAAGGGGATAAGGGATTGTTTCCATTGTAGAGACGCGATGCTTCGCGTCTCATGCTCGCCTCGAAAAAGAGACGCGATGCTTCGCGTCTATTAGGGTTCGCCTCGAAACAGAGACGCGAGGCATCGCGTCTATTAAGGGTTCGCCTCGAAACAGAGACGCGAGGCATCGCGTCTCTACGAAAACGCTAAGGGGCAGACACGCAGTCCGGTGCGCAACGTTGTTGCCCACGTTCTTGGCTTTAATCAGCGACAAACTCTTTTTATTTTGCGTCTGATTTTATCTCTAGCCCAAGCCTTATTGCCTTTGTGTTTGACTTCATCAGCATAAATCTCATCAACTGTCGTCTCCAAAATTTTATTCCGAAATGCATTGTCAGAGGTGCTCATTGCAAATGGATGGCTACCCTTTTCTTTATGATACACTACCTCAATCGCTTCACAAACCCATTTCCACCACATTTTGGGTGACTGATCTGCCCCTTTATTAAAAAGCTGATCGGCTATTTTTTTTGCAGAAAGTTCAGGTGTGTTGTTAGTTTTGGAACAAGAGGATTTTATTTTGGATTTGATCCGATTTGAGGGCCAGCTTTTCTCTTGCCCAACTCTTTTGGTATCCGCGTAAATATCATCGACTGTTGCTGTTAAAACACGATGCCAAACGGCCTTGTCTTCTGGGGTGATGGCAGCTCCTTTTTTACCACTCTTTTTGTAATACACCTCATCAACCGCTCGACAAACGAGTCGCCACCACTGAGACGGCAGTATATAATCGTCGCCATAGATAAACCAGTTGTCTGCTATTGCTTTTGCAGAAACAAACTCTTCAGGTACGGCCTCATATTTTTTTCCGCCACCCCAAATAGCCATAATATTACGCATGTATTTTCTCGTTTCTGTAATGCGATTACAACGTGTTAAACCTTTTTTCGCTCTGCCTGGCCCTGCGTTATAGGCACAAAGTGCCAATTTTTCAGACTGAAATCTATTCAATTGCTTACTGAAATAACGTACCCCACAGTCAATATTTTTGGCGGCATCAAACAACTGTTTTTTCTTCAAACGACAAGCCGATTGACCGGTAGCGGGCATGATTTGCATCACGCCACGGGCTCCGGCATGGGAAACAACTTGATCTTGCCAACCACTTTCTTGTTGGATGAGGGCAAAGATTAATCCAACATCAACCTCATAACGACTGGCCGCTTCTCGGGCTAATTGTCGCAATTCACTGTGAGCGTAGCCTCGCGCATAACTATTGGAAATATGAAAACACGTCACAATAAAACATGAAGTCATTAAAGCCAATAAAATGAGAAATCGTTTCATTTACTGCTCCCTTATTCAAAGTGACACTTTGCCACTTGGTACAAAGTGTTGTTATTAAAAAAACCTTAGGCTGTACTGGATTTCGTTGCGTTTCGTTTTGGTAGAGACGCGATGCTTCGCGTCTCTGTTTCGATGCGGTCCTGAGCATGAGACGCGAAGCATCGCGTCTCAGTTTAGATGCGATCCTGAGCATGAGACGCGAAGCATCGCGTCTCTACAAGGCGCTTTTGTCTTTTTTATTAAGCGAATGATAAATATAACAATATGAATTATTCAAAAGGGCGATAACAAAGCTTGCCCCTAAAAATTTGAACATTTAACCGTCATTCATTGTCGTCTACCAAGTGGACAAGCTGTGATGATTTTGTCTTTGATTTCAGATTGAGACAACGCTTTATTTTTTCCTTCAAGCCTGACTTCATCGGTATGAATGTTATCAACAGTCGAATCCAAAATTTGCCACCATATTTGCTGTTGAAATGGCGTGTTGGCTGCTTGGCCAACCGCTTCTAGCTGTCTTTTACCGATTTCTCTGTCATAAACAAAATCTGTGGCTTGACAAACCAGTGTCCACCAGTGTCGTTGTGGATATTTCCCAGCTAGAAACAAGTAATCGGCTATACCAATAGCAGAAAGATGGGCCTGAGTCGCTTTGGATTTCGTAGGTTTGATTGAAGCGGAAGCGGTTACTTGAGTCGCTTTGGATTTCGTAGGTTTTATTGAAGAGGAACGGCTCATCTGTGGACAACTTTTCCCCCCTTTCCAAGCGCCTAATATGTTACGTGTATAGCGGTTCGTTTCTTTAAAATTGGGACAACCATTCCATTTAACAACCCGGTGTGGCCCCGCGTTATACGCACACAATGCGAGTTTTTCGCTTCCAAAACGATTCAACAACTTAGTGAAATAAGAAACACCACAGTTAATATTTTCGCCAGGATCATACAATTCTTCTTCGTTAAGGCCACACGCTTCTTTACCCGTACTGGGCATGATTTGCATCAGGCCTACAGCGCCTTTTGGAGAAACGGCATTCGGATCCCAGCGGCTTTCCTGATTGATGATGGCACAGACTAATGCGGGATCGAGATCGTAGAGTTCAGCCTTTTCTCTGGCCAGTTTGTCAAGGGTAGACTTCTCATCCGATGGGATGTTGGAATCCATCGACGGAACGGAAGCATCATAAGAGGCAGGACAAGCCTTATTGTCTTTCAAATAGCTTGAATTGACCCACCCATTGATGCCTTTATAATTGATCCGGCGCCATTTTGGGTTTGACTTATTTGGGTAGGATTCGTTTAAATAAGCCACACACTTAGCCTTCGGCGGTATTTTGCCGACTTTCCGACTACCCCGATTATGTAATTCACGTATATTGAGGTGCGAATTAACCTGTACAAGCTGATAGTATTGGGTAATTAAACGATGTTCACATTGCTCGCTTTGTTTTAGGTAGCGTGAATTAGCCCAACCCGTGATACCCTTGTAATGGATTTTGAGCCATTTGCGGCCCGATTCATTCCGATGCGCTTTATTCAAATACGCGACACATTTTTCATTGGGCGGTATTTGACCCATTTCTTTGCTGCGAGGATCAGAAGATTGACGGATATTCAACACATCAGATGTATTGACATTGACAACCTGATAATACTGAATGCGACTCTGAGTTGTTATGCTATGGGCAGAATGGGATAAGAAAGATAGGGCAATGGATAAGAAAACGAATAGTTTTTTCATTAATGACTCATTATGGCTGTTTGATTTTCGATAAAGGGGCAATCCCTGTTGCCCCCCCTTAAGATCAAAAATATCAATCTGTTGAAAAATGATGTGCTCATTGATAATTGATCATTGATCTTTGAGAATACTTTAGATTGGTGTTACCTGTCGCGCATGACGTGGTTCTTTGGGACACGCCTTTTTTATGTTAGTTCTGATGGTGTTACTGTTTAAAACCTGACTTTCACCCTGACGTTTTTTCTTGAGTTCATCTTGTTCAATATCATCGACAGTCGCCCCAAAAATGGCCTTCCAAGTATTGATTTGGTGTGGCGTTTTTGCTGATTGACCAACAGCCTTGGGTTCGACTTTGCCGATTTCTCTATCGTATACCACATCAATGGCTAGACAAACCAAGCGCCACCAATTTGGATGATTTCCTTCAGCAAACATTTTTTGGGCGATATCTTTGGCAGAAAGTTCTCGTTTTTCCCGGTTATACATCGCGGTAATGTTACGCACATAATGTCTTGTTTCTGAATTATGACAACGCCCTTTACGTGCCCTTCCTGACGCACACAATGCTAATTTTACCGTGCCAAAACGCTTTAATTGCTGACGAAAATAGCGTACTCCACAGTCAAGATTTTGTCTTGGATCAGTCAACTGTTCCTTGCTCAAACCACAAAATCCTTTACCCGTGCTAGGCATAATTTGCATTAGCCCAATAGCGCCAGCATGAGAAACCACTTTTGTTTTCCAACCACTTTCTTGCTGAATCATGGCAAAAACTAATGACACATCAACGCCATAACGCTGTGCGGTTTGTTGTGCGAGTTCTTGCAGTTCACTATGGGTAAAATAATGGGTATAAAAGCGGGACAAGTCAGATGAATTAAGTGTTAAGCTCATCAAAGCAATGAAAGTCAGTAAAGTCATTGATCTCATTTTTTTTCTCCAACAAGCGACTCAGTGACACTTTAACATTATCGGCCTGAACACATCCTGATTTATTTTTGATTCTAATAATATATATAATAGCAAAAATTATTCCAAGCTTTGTTATGAGGCAATGAATGTCGTATCACATCAATGTCTTACGGGTTATTGATATCGTTTTTCATAATAGAATCATTTAAGTATAAACTAGACTCGTGAAACACTCAATCAAGATCAGCAAAAACTTGAACAGCGAATGTTGAAAATGTCAGGCCAAACTGATAGGTGCTAAAATATTGGCTATTGATCTGTTATTATCTACCCAAGAGGTGTGCATATAGTTCCACCCTACAAAAAATGACCTTTAAAATAGCCAATCAACATGAAAACACACAACACTCAAACCCTCTTATGGCAAAGCAGCTTATTGGCTACCCTATTCTTGATCACTCCCCTCCACGCTGAAATCATACTGGATGGCACATTAGGCGGCCCAAGGGGGATTTTGAACAGCAGCGACGTTTCGACAGCCTCAAGGGCCGAAGGCCTCAAAGTCTTCCCAATTACCGCGTCTCTTGGCAAACAAGTCGGTGATAACCTCTTTCATAGCTTTGAAACCTTCAACCTCCAATCCCATGAAATCGCCAGCTTTGCGGGGCCCGATAGCATTCAAAATGTCATCAGCCGTGTCACGGGCAATCACGCTTCTTACATCAATGGCACTTTACACAGTTCAATGCCCAAAGCCGATCTGTATTTTCTCAATCCGGCCGGTATCCTGTTTGGGCCCAATGCGCGTTTGAGTGTGTCTGGCTCTTTTCACGCCAGCACCGCTGATTATCTCCGTTTAGGCGAAGACGGCCGCTTTGATGCTACCCATCCCGAAGCCAGTCTCTTAAAGGTAGCCCCACCCACGGCCTTTGGTTTTCTCAATGACTCACCTGCTGGCATTTCCAAACAAGGTGGTTTTCTCATCGTGCCCCCTCGAAAAACGCTTTCTTTCATCGGTGGCGATTTAAACATAGCAGATGGACAATTCCTTGTAGAACAAACTTGGCGGAATAGTTTTATGGGGGCCTCGGCAGGCCGGATTAATTTAATCAGTGTCGCGGCCTCTTTCGAGGTGCCCATCCATCCTGAAAACATGCCAGACAATGCTTTTGAGCAATTTGGTCAGATAACGATAACGGATAGCACCCCTGTGGGAAAACATTCAGAACGGCAATGGGCTAATCTTGATGTCAGCGGGGCAGCAGGGGGAAGCGTATACATTCGCGGTGGACAAATCGTCATGGACAATGGCTACATCTGGGCCGATACGCGAGGCCATGAAAACGGACAAGGTATCACGATCAAAGCGACTGATGAATTAGCACTCACCAAGGGTAGCCGAATCACGGCGCAAGTGGTTAAAAAAGGCGAATTGACACCGACTGGCCATGCGGGCAACCTCAATCTCACAGCGAATCGTATTCTCATCAGCGGCGGTTCGCAAATTGACAGCAGTACTCAAATCGGCACAGCCGGTTCGGCCGGTCATATCAGCATATCAGCCCAAGAAGCTCTCAAGATATCCGGTTGTTTAGTAGACGGCAACGGCCACTGTTTAGGCGAATCATTCAAGACAAGGCCAGACGGTTTCTTTTATAGCGGAATACAAAGCAGCAGCGGTGGGAGAGGCCAAGGCGGCAACATCAGGATTGAAACACCGAGATTAACACTGACAGAGAACGGCGTGATTCGCGCCGATACGCAGAATATCGGTGAAGCTGGCGAGATAGCCATCCAAGTCGATACCCTCAGTCTGACAAATGGCGCACAAATCAAATCCAGTTCGGGTTACAACAATCCCATTCAAGCGACGGGATCGGGAGGCCTATTAACGATTAAAGCGCATCAAACGATTGAGATCAAGGGAAAGGGAATGGAAGGGCAAGCCAGTGGCATATTCAGTAATGCGTTTACGCAAGGAGAAGGGGGAAAGATAGAGATTAGCGCGCCAACGGCCTCACTAGAAAGCGGCGGAACGATTCAAGCCGCGGCGGAAGGCCAAGGAAAAGCAGGCTCGATGGTTTTCAATGTGGATAAGCTGACTTTACACAACAGCACTCTCGTCACTCATTCAGTCGATTCCGCAGGTGGTGATATCACGATTAAATCAAGCGAACAACTTTACCTCGTCAACAGTGGCATCAGCACCCAAGCTATCGGCGTTGAGAAACAAAACCGGGGAGGCAACATCACCCTCAGCCAACCCTATTTTATGATTCTTGACAACAGTCAATTGATTACCAGCGGTTTTGTCGGCGATGGCGGCAACATCAGCCTGAGTGCCAAACACAGTATTCAATCCAGTGACAGCGTACTGAATGCGGCATCCACTTTAGGTATCGACGGCACAATCCAAATTGATGCCTCAATAGAAGAGTTCAATGAAATCAGCGTATTACCGGCACAGTTTAGACAACCCCCCCTGTCACTAAACGACTGCGTGATTCGCACCCCTAAAGAAATCAGCCGTTTTAAACATCGTACCCGTAGCGGATTATCAAACCATCCAAATGAATTGCAACATTGAATAGTAGAGACGCACGGCCGTGCGTCTCTACTTGGCACCGAAGCGAAGCGCCTTTGCGCCTTTGCGCCTTTGCGTGAGATTGGTTTTAGAAAATGATCATGGATTAATGCCTTTGAAATAATCATGTTGCCACAGCCAACCTAATTCACACCCATTTTCATAGAGTTCGGTTATCTGATCATCATATTTTTTAGCCGGAAAGATACGACTGATACCTTGTTCTTTTTTGACTAAAAACAATTCCTCTATTTTTAAGGCATCTACAAAATCAGGGGAATGGGTAGAAACAAAAACTTGTCCGCCACGTACTGCATATTCTCTGAGTTCT
>JAYQWI020000168.1:0-1849 GCA_035871815.2 Candidatus Parabeggiatoa communis | reverse complement strand
TTCAACAAAAGTCGTGAACCGGTTATCATTGCCAAATAAAACCGTTAAATTCGTTTGAGCCCGGCTATGTTTCTTTGAAGGCATGTCTCTATTTTCCTCTTCAAGCACTTCCTCTTCAAATGCTATTAACTCGCTCATTATCACGACACCTTATCAAGCTGCTGTTTGTTATGTTTGTTTACTGAAGTTGCATTTTTACGCTTTACCTCGAACACAGAATAACACAGAGTTTCACAGAGAAACCCCTCACCTCTGTCGCCCTCTGTGGACTCTATTCCTGGTTCAAATTTTTGCGCGCAAAAACTTGAACCTGGAATGTTGAAAAAAACATCAAAAATCAAAACCTTTCACATTTTAAGGCTCTAAAATCGCGACAAGCACTCGTAACAAGTCTTCTAAATCAGTCGGTACACGAAATAAATTTAAATCTTGTGTAATCGTTTGTCTTGTTCGATCCAAAATACCAAATCGCCAAATATCACCCGTTGAAACAACACCATACAATAGCGGTGTCTCATTATCCGTCCATTTCTCAATCGCTATCAATTCTACCGCTAACTGCATGAACCCGCGTTCTAAATCACTATTCTTAGCTTCAATCACTAATAAGTTGTTTTTAGATTGTAGAAAATAATCTAAAGTGCCTTTCAGTTGGTTATTGATTGTCAATGGAAATTCGACTCTGATTTTGGTTTGTGTGTAGTCAATAATATCCATCAGAATAGGGGCAATGATAAACTCGCGTTTAGCAGCCTCGTTAATCAGGCTGATATAATTGATATTTCTATCTAAACACACTTTGAGTTCATTTAAATGAGAAAGTTCTTCAGAGAAACGAGGCAATGCTTCGTTTTTTTTATGAAATGAATAACCAAAGTGTTCGAGAATCTCATCCCGATAATCAACTAACTTAAAATAATCTGAGAAAGTATAGGCACTGTTTTCGGATAAATTGGGATATTTCATCTTAATTCCATATTTATATTGTGGTTTACAACCGTTTGCGTAGGCCCCAGAAAAATTTATTTTGCCTTTTGAAGGCAACAGAGAGAGCTGTGAACTCTGTGTTGAAAGCCATTTCCCTCCAAACAGACAAAAAAAATGCCTAGACAAAAGTATATTGTCTAGGCATCAATGTCAATTAAAATTTAGGTTTTGTGCGTTTTTAACGCTCTGCGCCTCTGCGGCTCTGCGTGAGCCTAATTTGTATTTCATTCAAGCGGGAAACGCTATAAATTACCAACGCCGAAAAGCGTAACGCGAGAAGATGGCAACTCTAACAAGCGGTCGACTCCACCCCCCGTCATCAATAATGGGCGCTTCATCACTATAATAAATCACAATACCCACTGTTTCTGTGCACCCATTTTGATCAAGCAATTCAACTTCAATCCCAATGAATTGGTTGGCTATGACTTGCACACTGTCCGCATAGCTTGTACTGGTGTCAATAGGCAGCCAGTTGATGCCGTCAAATTGCGTTGGCCAACTTTGGCTTTCGCTGATAATCAGGGCCTGATCCGTTTGCAGGATGGCGGTTATCGCTACCCAAAAGGCTTCTTTCAGCCGCGCCTGATTGTCGGGTTGTGGGTAGATTTCGCCTATCGGTGTACCCTCACCTGATTTTGCCGTGGCGTAGAAGGCTTCTACTATCTCCTCTGCTAGGAGTTCAAAATCACTTTTGAATTGCGCGCTGCAAGTCATGTCTTGGTTCATGGTGATTTTCAGGCCGGTGCCTTTGCCTTCGCAGTCGCCACTCCAACCCATGAATTGAGATAAGGCTGTGGGTTCGGCTTTGATATACAATGGCTTACCCGCTTCATAATAATCGGCGGTACATTGGTTACCA
>JAYQWI020000167.1:0-5071 GCA_035871815.2 Candidatus Parabeggiatoa communis | reverse complement strand
CCGTTTTTAAATCACCATTTGATGAGTGAAAATCAAACGGCATTTTTCAAAATTATGAATTAAATTAAATTTGTTAAGTGAAATAGTCAATATTATTAATTGCCATTTTTAGGTACTATACAAAAAACGACCTGTGATTTTTTCAATACCTTCGCCAAAAGTTGAGTTTTAAATCAGATTATTACTAAAAATTATTGAAACATTAAATGGGCAACGGGAAAACTTCGTTCCTACGCAAAGCGACAATGCCACCTTCGTTTTCGCTGTTCAAGTTTTTGCGCGCAAAAACTTGAACAGCGAAAGGGCTGTAGCAAAGGATTGCCCCTATGAATCGTCATGTCATGTAGGGGCAATCCGTAGGGTTGCAGGAGCCCAACAAGTAATGGTATTGACGCAAAGCAACGTTCCCCATTCAAAATCCCTAATTCTCCATTTCCAATTCCCAATTTTCCATAACAAAATGAGTTTTGTTCGAGGCTCATATAGATCGCAAAATCACCGAGTCTGTTTTATAGCCTATTGATATCAAATGCAATTCAATAATATTGTTATTCGTTATTTGTTATCAAGCTTCTGTGTACAAAGTTTCGCTATTCGCCTTTAACGAAGATATTATTAGTATAATAGTTCTCTTTCCTATATTCTTTTGCCAAAATTTTTTCATAGCATTTGAGTCGATGGAATTCTATCAAATTCTATGGATTGAGTAATGTTTTTTATAATATACAACTGAATTGTTTATAAGGATGGAATAATTAAATGAATAATGAACAATCGCAACGTTTTGTCAGCAGGTTAACCCGTAATACCTTAGCTTTAGTTTTGGCAGGTGGGCGCGGGAGTCGTCTCAAAAACATGACTGAGTGGCGGGCTAAACCGGCCGTGCCGTTTGGCGGCAAATTTCGCATCATCGATTTTCCCCTATCGAATTGCATCAACTCTGGGGTACGCCAAATTTCTGTCGTCACCCAATATAAATCACATTCTTTGATTCGTCATATTCAAAAAGGCTGGAGTTTTTTACGCGGTGAATTTGGTGAATTTGTTGAATTAATGCCGGCCGCTCAGCAACGCGAATCTTGGTATGAGGGCACAGCCGATGCCGTGTGTCAAAACCTCAATATTATTCGTAGCCATGATCCTGAATTTGTCTTGATTTTAGCCGGTGATCATATTTATAAAATGGACTATGGGCCCATGATTGCCGATCATGTTGAACAACATGCCGATATGACAGTAGGCTGTTTGGAAGTGCCATTAGAAATGGCAAAGGGTTTTGGCGTAATGAGTGTTGACACTCGTGGGCGCATTGTGCGTTTTGCTGAAAAGCCAGAACAACCTGAGCCGACACCTAATGATCCTGAAAAAGCCTTAGCTTCTATGGGTATTTATGTTTTTAATGCTGAATTTTTGTACGAGCAACTTCAACATGATGCCAACATGTCAACTTCTAGCCATGATTTTGGTAAAGACATCATCCCTTCTCTGATCAAGAATCACCGTGTCTTTGCCTATCGCTTTCGCGATGTTCAAAAAGGCGATCAACCTTATTGGCGCGATGTGGGTACAGTGGATGCGTTTTGGGAGGCGAATATGGAGTTAGTCTCGGTGTCTCCCCAATTGAATCTTTATGATAAACAATGGCCTATCTGGACTTATCAAGAACAATTGCCGCCGGCGAAATTTGTTTTTGATGATGATGATCGACGCGGCATGGCGGTTGATTCTTTGGTCTCTGGTGGTTGTTTGATTTCAGGTGCTAAAATTAAGAACTCGCTCTTGTTTTCCAATGTCAAACTGAACTCTTATGCGTTATTAGAAGAGACTGTCGTGTTACCGGATGTGGAAATTGGTAGGCATTCCCATATCAAAAAAGCCGTTATTGATAAAGGCGTATCCATTCCACCTAACACGGTGATTGGGCAAGATCGTGAGGAAGATGCCAAGCGTTTTTATGTCAGCGAGAACGGCGTTGTGTTAATTACGCCTGAAATGCTGGGACAAAAACTACACGATGCAAGCTAGTGTTCAGTTATCAGTTACCCGTTATCAGTTATACACAAATTTTTAAGTATTTTATTTATATTGCACGCGCTCATAAATTAAAAGTTGCGCGCAACTTTTCACGCTAAATACAGTTTTTGCGCGCAAAAACTTTTGGGTGGAATTTTATATTGTATAAGATATCGTTTATTTGGGATTGTAATTGATTTGAGGGATGGCATTGTTTTAAAAGCATTTTCAATAACTCAATCAAACACGCGATTAGAAATCGGAAGTGCTACTCTCTTCATAAGCTGATGATTTTTAAATGACTGAGCTATTGAAATCGTTAACATAAGAACATAAGAAAATAAGAATTGAACGATTATCGCTCAAAAACAATCAAACTCACACAAATGCTTGAAACAACGCTTTATTAACTTGAATAGATTAACATGAATACTGAAACAGAACAACAAATCCCGCCAGAAGAAGAGACATCGGCAGAACAAAGCGCAGTCGAACAAACCTCGACCAGATCGGCTGAACCGGCCGAACCGGGCAGCCCGGCCGAACCGGCCGAAAAAGCATCAACCGATGAAATCTTGGCAGAACAAAGCTTGCCCGAAGAAATCTTGCTTGAAAAAACATTTGCCGAAGAAATTTTGGCAGAAGATACTGTTGTCCTTGATCTTGCCTCTGATTCAACATCAGGTAAAACAGAAATTGTCTCCTACCAAGATGTTCTCCCAAATATATTGCCCATTTTGCCTATCGCTAATCGTCCCTTTTTCCCTCATCAGATCATCCCTTTACTCATGGAAAGAGGGCCTTGGGAAGAAACGATTAAACGGATTGCAGAATCTTCCCATAAATTATTGGGGTTAATACTGATCAAAACAGACGACGTTAACGAAGCGACTCCTGATGATTTTTTCCTCATGGGTACTGCTTGCCGGTTGCACCGCATTACGCAGGCTGAAGATAAATTACAAATCGTGGTAGAAGGCCTGCAACGGTTTCGCATTGAAGAATGGGTATCTGGACAAATCCCTTTTGTTGTCAGACCGAGCTATTATCCTGAACTTCGCTCTGAATCTTCAGATGAAGTCAAGCCCTACGTTTTAGCGGTTATTAATACCATTAAAGAGTTATTGCCGCTTAATCCGTTGTATAACGAAGAACTCAAGATATTTCTTCAGCGTTCTAGTCCTGAAGATCCTTCTCCTTTAGCTGATTTTTCTGCCAGCTTGACGACGGCTAACAAGACAGAATTACAGGATATCTTGGATACAACGCCTATTCTGAGCCGACTCGAAAAAGTCTTGTTGCTGCTCAACAAAGAACTACAACAGGCTAAAGCGCAAGTTGAAATTCGCCGGCAAGTCGAAGACAAAATGGAAAAACACCAGCGGGATTTTTTCTTGCGCGAGCAACTTAAAACGATCCAAAAGGAACTCGGTATAGAAAAAGATGATCGCACGGCCGAAATTGAAAAATTCCGGGAACGTATGAAAACACTCACGATTCCAGAAGCGGCACAAAAACGCATTGATGATGAAATGGATAAAATGTCCGTTTTGGAAGTCGGCTCGCCAGAGTACGGCATCACTCGTAACTATTTGGATTGGCTGACTTTAATGCCGTGGGGCAAATTTTCTGAAGACAAGCTGGACATTAAACATGCACGGGAAGTGTTGGATAGCGATCATGAAGGTTTAGAAGATGTTAAAGATCGTATTATGGAATTTTTAGCCGTTGGCAAGCTAAAGGGGAGTATTAGTGGTACCATTTTATTGTTAATTGGACCGCCTGGTGTGGGTAAAACCTCTATCGGTCGTTCTATTGCAACGGCAGTCGGCCGTGCATTCTTCCGCTTTTCCGTTGGTGGCATCCATGATGAGGCAGAAATTAAAGGTCATAGACGTACTTATATCGGCGCTATGCCGGGTAAATTCCTCCAAGCGATGAAAGAAGTTGAATACGCTAACCCGGTTATCATGTTGGATGAAATTGATAAAATCGGTACATCATATCGTGGCGATCCCGCTTCTGCCCTGTTGGAAGTCCTTGATCCAGAACAAAATGTCGATTTTCTTGACCATTACCTTGATGTCCGTTTTGATCTCTCCAAAGTGCTGTTCATTTGTACTGCGAATCAAGCCGATACGATACCTGCAGCGTTGCTGGATCGCATGGAAATGATCAAATTATCGGGCTATATCGCCAGTGAAAAACTGCTTATTGCCAAAAAACACTTGTTCAACCGCCAATTAGACCGTTCAGGTTTGACAGCTGAACAATTAACCCTCAGCGATGAAATCTTATCTCGCATCATTGAAGACTACGCTCGGGAAGCTGGGGTGCGTAACTTGGAAAAACGCATCGGCACGATTGCCCGCAAAGTTGCCCTCAAATTGCTAGAAGGTGCAACAACGCCTATCGAAGTCACCCTAGAGCAGTTATCAGACTATTTGGGCAAACCGGTGTTTGAAAATGAAAAGGCGATAAAAGGTGTGGGTGTGGTTACGGGTTTAGCTTGGACACCGATGGGTGGTGCCACCTTAAGCATTGAATCAAGTTGTGGTCACCACTACACCCGGGGCTTTAAGCTGACCGGACAATTAGGTGATGTGATGAAAGAATCGGCTGAGATTGCTTACACTTACGTGGTATCGCAATGTGAAACGTTTGATATCGAGAAAAGCGTTTTTGAAAAAGCCTTTATTCACCTACACGTTCCCGCTGGTGCCACGCCTAAAGATGGTCCAAGTGCCGGGATTACCATGGCAAGTTCCTTATTATCTTTAGCAAAAGGGAAAAAAATAGAAAAAGAAGTTGCCATGACAGGTGAATTAACCTTAACCGGACAAGTGTTACCTGTAGGCGGTATTCGTGAAAAAGTGATTGCCGCTAGGCGGATTAAAATCTATGATCTCATTATGCCAGAAGCGAATAAACGCGATTTTGATGACTTGCCTGACAATGTACGGGAAGGCGTGAATGTGCAGTTTGTGAAGGAATATAAGGAAGTGGTTAAGCTGTTGTGGTAAATTTTTTGAACAAGTGAAAAAAGGGGCAACCCTTA
>JAYQWI020000166.1:0-2091 GCA_035871815.2 Candidatus Parabeggiatoa communis | reverse complement strand
AGGTATTTTAATAGAAGCAACCAGGGGCAACCACAAGGGATTGCCCCTACGAGCCGGTTGTAGGGGCAATCCCTTGTGGTTGCCCTTTGTCCTAAAATACCTGTTTATTTGTGCTTCAGTACTTACTATAGTTTGTCAGATAAATAGGTTGGCCTTTCCAATACGGGATATCAAGGCGTTGATAACTGATAACTGATAACTGATAACTGATAACTGATAACTGATAACTGAAAAACCATGACAACCCTCACCATCCGCGAACAATCCAATATCACTAAAAATAAGTACAAGGCAATCGTCATTTTCAACAAAGACGAGTTTCCGTGTACCGTCAAGAATCCCTGCACAAATAAACAACTCTCTGATTTAGAATGGTATTTTAAAGTATACCCCAATGCTGTTGATGATGAAGAGGATGATGAAAATAAACAGAAGGCAAAATCAGTTGCGGCCACCATTAAAAAATGTGGTACACAATTATTTGATCAAGTGTTTTGTAATAGAAGCTTAATGCGGCGTTATGCTCAAGAAAAAAACACTGGCATCCAGTACATTGAGATTATCGGCTCACCCGCATTTCATACTTTGCCTTGGGAAACTTTACATGATCCTGATGATTTGCAACCGCTCGCTTTAAATATGCCTATCGTTCGTCAATACACCTCAGCAACGAAGGTATTAAATGTCCGTCCATCACCGATTATTAATTTGCTCATTGTCACGGCCCGCCCTCGTCGGGAAAAAGATATTGATTATCGTGCCATATCGCGCCCCTTAGTTGACAGTTTACGCCAAGCAAAGTTGCGCGTGAATATCACGATTTTGCGCCCCGGCACTTATCGCGCCCTGAAAAATCATCTGAGTGAACATCAGAATGGCTATTATCACATTATCCATCTTGACGTACACGGAGCCTTGCAGGGTGATAAAAGCGTTGTCTATCTGGAAAGTGGTAAAGCAGATCATGAAGCCGATCCCATCGAAGCCACTCAATTAGCCCAATTACTCGTCCAACACCAAATACCGATAACCCTCCTCAACGCTTGTGAATCTGGCAAACAAGTCGGCCTCACCGAAACCAGTTTGAGTGGTCAATTTATGGAAGCGGGAATGCCGTTAGTATTAGCCATGCGCTACACCGTCACCCTGGGTGCCGCTCGCGGTTTTATGAAAACCCTCTATCAACATTTATTCGGAGAAAGTGAATCGCATCATCAATCAATCCCTGACATCGCTACCGCCATCCGTTATGCGCGAAAAACACTCTACAATAATAAAGAAAGGTGTAACATTCATCATGAACAGATTGAATTAGAAGAGTGGATCATACCCGTCGTTTATCAAAATACCCCGATTGCTTTACCCCTGCGTGATTTCCAGCCAGATGAACAAACACAACGCGACACGTATGATGCCCGTATCTTTCATCAAAACCCAGCCCCACCGAATCAATTTATCGGGCGAGACTTGGACATATTAGGCATCGAAACCCAAATCGCCCAACGCAATAGTTTATTAATACGCGGTGGCACGGGGATAGGCAAAACGACTTTACTCCACCACTTAGCTTGGTGGTGGCAAAACACCTACGCTGTCGATAAGGTATTTTATTTCGGTTATGATGAAAAACTTTGGACACACCAACAAGTATTACAAAGCATCGCTCAAGCATTATTTGGATCCGAAGGCTCCCAAGGCACGGTGGTAAATCGCCTAATGAAGGAACGGCACCTGCTCATTTTCGACGCGCTAGAATGTCTCAATCCGTCAGAACAAACGGCCCTACATGACTTTTTGATGCGCTTAGATAAAGGTAAGTCATTGATATTACTGGGTTCACAGCACAATGTGAAAGGGTTAGCAAAAGGCACTTTTGGGGATAACGTTTATGAACTCGCTGGCATTGACAATACCTCAGCCAATATTTTAATGAAAAGTAGGCTCAAGCGTCATCACATTTCTGATAACGATTACAATGTTCCTATTTTATATTCACAATTAGGAAAAAATCCCTTGTTATTGGAAATGGCGACACGCGCCATTTTGGAAAATCAAACCGCGCTTTTGTCTGCCTTACAAACCGCAATGACG
>JAYQWI020000165.1:0-1609 GCA_035871815.2 Candidatus Parabeggiatoa communis | reverse complement strand
ATCAGCATTATCAGGTAATCCAGCGACTTGCCCATCACCCAATTCCACAATCACCCAACCCAACTCTTTAGATTTAGCGACATCCATTGTAAAGAATAGACTGTCTACATGTTGAGCCATTTCAATAAAGGTTTCTAAGGGGGGTGCCATAAGCGGATATTCTGCGTCATCCCAGTAGGGATAAACGGCAATCGGTTTATGATTCAAGAAAAAAATTCTATATTCCAACGACAAAGGCATACCACTTTTAGCATGTTTGCCGATAGATTCAAGCGCGAGATATTCACGAAAAACCAATCCCCCTTCTGGTTGTTGTAACTCAAAAAAACGTTGCACAACGTTTGAAACCGCTTTTTCATTATCAGCAGAAGGTATAAAACAGGCTTCATGCCAATAATGTTTTTGGGATTTCACATAGTCTTTCAGAATAACCGGGCGCGTGCCAAATGGCTCAAGGGCTTTCATAATCGCGCCGATTGAAAAATCGGCATCATTTTTTATCCAAACGGTTTTAGGTGTCAGTGCCTGAATTATAGGATAGTTTTCGGGTAAATGATGGCAATGTTGATATTGGGTGGGGGTATTAATCAGTTTAATGCCATAATGCTCCAAGGCATGATACAGAACGGTATATTTTTCAGGTGTCATCATCCAGCCGCGATAAAGGGCAGGGCGAAATGGCATCGTTTTTGTCATTCGCGTTAATGCGCCGTTTATATCATTATCACTCACTAAAGCTTCATAGCTAATAAGAGAATAAGACAAGGAACAAGTAGCGGCCGCCTTGGCTTCATGAACATAATCACTATCGACGCTTTTTGAAGAAAGCGGATCAGCACAAAAAATGATTTCCATATAGCGTTTCCCTATTGAATGAAGTACAGAATCAATCATAAAAATCAATTTCAGGCAAACGTTTTGGCCTGAAATATTAAAAAACACAACCCCTTACCACCTATCAGTTTCCATTGTAAAAACGCACGGCCGGGCGTCTCTACTTATAAATTGTTTGTTGATTTATAATCATTTTATGCATTGTTATTGGGATAATGTAGCCAAGTCATCGGGAGAAAGGCCAGTTATTTTAGCCACGATAACTGGCTCAATACCTTCAGCTAACATTTTGCTGGCGATTTCCAAAGTGCGTTGATGTAATTTATCCTCTTGAAGTTGCGCCATACTATATTCCTCTTTCATACGAGCGTATTCTTTCGGGGAAATTAAATCTCGGGCAATCAAGTCAAAAATCCGGATTATTTGCGTTTTATGATACTGTGTTTCATCAACCTCTTCATCTAAACTATCCGTAATCGCTAATAACCATTCTCGATAGGGTTCGGGTGTCTCGTCAGTGAGATATTTTGGACAGACATACACGACTTTATGCCCAATTTCGTTTAATGGATTACCCTTGCGATCTTTGGGATCGAAATCAATCGTTGCGATATCAACTTTATGTCTATCACCAGAAGTTAAAACCACAATGGTAAAGACTCTCAAATTGGGACGATAGTCTTTGGAACTCGACATAAGTTCTACTAAAGCAAGATGAGAATATAAGAAACGATCATAATGAGTAAATAGGTGTTCATGTTGAATATCAACAATC
>JAYQWI020000164.1:0-1632 GCA_035871815.2 Candidatus Parabeggiatoa communis | reverse complement strand
AACCTTCCCTATCTAAACTTTTTTTAAGATACCGGGTTAGTTTGATATCGTCTTCGGAAATTAAGATATGGTATGACATGATTATCCCTCTTGTGTTGTTGTGGGTTGATGACTCACGGGAAGTTCAATGATAAAACGAGTTCCCATCTCATTGGTTTTATCAAGACGAATCTGGCCGCCCAATTCCGAAAAGGTGTCAGAAACAATACTCAAACCTAAACCCATACCTTGCCCTCTTTCTTTGGTGGTGACAAAAGGCTTAAACAATTTAGCGCGAATGGAGTCGGCAATACCGGTACCATTATCCCAAAATTCTACCACAATCTCTTCTTGCCTTGCTTTAATCACACATTCTTGCCTTGCTTTAATCACAGTTTGAGTTGTAATGGAAATCTTTTTTTGGCGATCTGTGATGGGTTTAAGCGCGTCTTGGGCGTTGGTTATCAGGTTGATGAACGCTTGTTCTAACAAAGCCGCGTTGGCGTAAACCGTTGGCAAATGGGGTGCGGGTTTGAAGTCATCCTTGATATCATAATTACTCAGTTGCAGCCGTTGTAATGTCAGCGCCTGCTTTATGACTTGATTCAGATCAACATCGCCTTTTTTCTCAGTGCTACCGCGTCTGAGTTGTGTAAAATGCGTCACTAAACCATTAATATTGTCGACTTGTTCCTCAATGTCTTGAAATACCTCACGTAATTCTTCTTCTTCAGGATGGCCTTTCAGTAAATAACGATCCGCATGGCCTACGGCCGTTTTTATGATTTGCAAAGGCGTTCTAAACTGATGCGCCACACTGGCGGCAATGCGTCCTAAACTGGTGTGGATTTCTTGTTCACGGAGGGCTTGTTTACGTCGTTTGATATACTGTGATTGACCCTGCAACATTTGTTGTTGTAGTGTGTTGCCATCTTCAGTCGAGAGGGTTTCCATGGCCTTTAGATGTTGTTGTGCTTTGTCATCTAAGCCTAATCCCACATAGCTCAAGGTCAAACCACGCACAATCTCTATATCATTGGGTTCAGCTAAAGCGAGACGTTGATAGTGTTCGTTGGCGGCTTGAAAAGAGTCATCGGTTTTTTGGTAATCCTCGGCTTTGAGGTAGCCTTCAGCCTGATTTAAACAGAGGTTAGCCAGTTGTCGCAATGTGTCTCTATCATCAGGTTGGGCTTCGATTTGGGTACGCAATTGCTCAATGCGTTCCTCAGAATTGGCTTCTATAGCCTTGTCTTTATTTATCTTGAGGGTTTAAAGGTAGCGCTTTAATTCCTCTTGCCAAGTGAGTTCGGTATGGCTAAAACGGATCGCGCCTTTGAAATTGTCTGGAAAATCTCGCTGACAATTTTGGGTTAAGTGTTCTATAAACTGGCGCGTTTCATATTGTTCTTCACTAGACCAGTTGCTATATTGTGTCACAATAATCGTGGGTATTGGCACTTGACGAATTTGCATGATTTTGAGCAGCGATAAGCCAGCCAGTGATTTCAGCGGGGCATCGGGACGCGGTTCGGTTGGTAAGGTCATGTCCAAAATCGCTAAATCAAATTGCACGCCTGCTTTGACGATTAATCGCGCCGAAGTTTCTAAATCCCACGTATGCACGATATGACTGTCAGGAAATAAGGCCTGAAA
>JAYQWI020000163.1:0-4696 GCA_035871815.2 Candidatus Parabeggiatoa communis | reverse complement strand
TGTTCGTTGTAGCCGTTTCGCTTGTGTTGTCATTCGCTAAAGGTTGGCTTGAGGTATTGGGTGATGTCGATGCCGTCATCTGCACAAAAACGGCCCGGCATTGTCCAATATGGTATTCATTATCTATAACGACATAGCCACTGTTATCGCAATGGCCTCGCCAACCTTCAAAACGCCAACCGGATTCAGGGGTAGCAGTCAACCTGACGACAAGACTACCATCATAGTCTTCTGAGCAATTCGTTCCACAATCAATACCACCACCTGTACTGACAACGCTACCCTTACCGTCTTTCAACACCGTTAAGCTAAAGGGTGTACCGGCCGGTTTTTTATCATCAGTGGGCTGTTGGGTGTCACTGGTTTTCTCATCATCAGTGGGCTGTTGGGTGTCACTGGTTTTCTCATCTGTCGGGGTTTGAGCATTCGGCGGGGTTTGATCAGCCGTCGTCACTTCAAAAACAGCACTGCATTGTTTATACAGCATCTCCTTTTGAGTGACTTGCCCAGATTCATCACAATGCCCTCGCCAAGCTTCAAATACCCAACCGGGTTCTGGTGTTGCAATCAGCGTGACTTCAATACCATTAGCATATTCTTTAGCGCACTCAGTACCACATTGAATACCCGTAGGCTGACTCGTGATAATCCCCTTGCCGCTTTTAGCGACGAACAACTTAAACGGGTTAAGCTTATCGGCAGCAGAAACAAATAAAGCCTCACAGCTTTTATCAGGCAAAGATTGAAATCCGTTTATTTCGTCAATCCCTTGTACTCCAACCTCAAGGATCACACGCCCGCCATTATCACAATCACCTTTCCAACCTTCAAATACCCAATCTTGATCAGGTATTGCCGTCAACGTCACTTCAGCAGCAGCATCATAGTCTTCCGAGCAATCCTCACCACAATCAATACCAGGGCTGACAACGGTACCTTTACCGTCTTTCAACACCGTTAAGCTAAACGGTGTAGCGGCTTTCTCATCGGTATTATCACTCTCATCCGTCGGGGTTTGCTCACCCGTCGTCACATCAGAGACAAAAACAGCCCAACATTGCTTACTGGTTTCCTGTATCAAAACTTGCCCCGTTTCATCACAATGGCCTCGCCAATCTTCAAAGCGCCAACCGGAATTCGGTGTGGCTATCAGCGTGACTTGGGTACCATTGTCATACTCTTTCGTACACTCTGTTCCACAATTAATGCCAGAAGGTTGACTGGTGATCGTCCCATGACTGCTGGTAGCAACACTTAAAGTCAACGGTAACACCGGCACAAAAACAGCTTCACAGTGTTTATTGTTATCAAGCGTCACATGCCCTTCTTCGTCACAATCGCCTTGCCAGGCTTGAAATATCCAATCGGGACTCGGTTTTGGAATCAGGGTGATTTGAGTCCCTTTGTTGTCAGTATGATCTGCGGCCGTACACTCTTCTGGGCAATCAATGCCAGTCGGTTGACTTGTGACAGAACCCTTGCCTTGGGTAGTCAAACTCAACTTAAACTGTTGCACAAAAATAGCCTGACAGCGTTTATCTTTATCAAGCGTCACGCGCCCTTTTTCATCACAATCGCCTTTCCAACTTTCAAATCCCCAACCGATACTCGCTTTTGGCGTGAGCGTCACTTCAGGCCCACCATTATAAGTGTAATAACATTGAGCATTATCATTGCTACAATCAATACCCGCCGGCGAACTGGTAACCGCACCATTACCCTGGCGTGTCACCAGTAATTTAGCCGGAACGGATTCAAAATGCGCGACACACGATAAATGACTCAACATCAATAAGGTGCCCTCTTCACAATCAGAGCTACCACTCCAATGACTGAACTTGGCACCCGGATCAGCTGTCGGCGTGAGGGTAACACTGATAGCCATGGGAAATGTTTTTGAACAAGGTGCCTTACTGTTGTCACAGTTAAAATCACCAGAACTACTCTGAACACTCCCCTTACCCTCACCGTCAAAAGTTATTCTCAAATCGACTGTTGAAGGCACAGAGGGTGGAGGTGATGAGGGAGGAGGTGATGGGGGAGGTGATGGAGGGGGTGATGGAGGGGGTGCAGGTGTTGTTTTGACCCAAGTTTCGGTGGCATCAGCACTCAAATCAGTGGCATGGCTATTCTTGATATCCGATGAAGCCGCCGTCAAGCTCAGGAGATAGGTACCCTCGCTATCCGTCAAATTAGACAGATCGCCAAGTGTCCAAGTGGTGTTATCAGTGGTAGTCAGCTTTTCTCCGCCAAGAAACAAATTACTACCACCATCAAGCGTCAAACTGAGATCACTGATGTCAAAACCCGTTATCGCTTCACTGAATTGAATGGTTATGATACTCACACTGTTTTCGCGAGGATCGGGGCTGATATCAACAATATCAACCGTTGGCGTTGAAGACGTTGCATCATAACTCACAAGGTTATCAGTACTCGTACTGGCGAGATTGTTGTTGTTCGCGACATCTTTAGCAACATCGGCCGCAATAGTCGCAATCACAGTACCCTCCGTTGTCATGCCACTGACAGCAAGGTTATAGGTTGTTTTATCATTGGGTGTTATCTCAGTAATCACCTTTGTGGTTGCACCAGCCGTGCCGCTGATCGTCACATCACTGTCTGTAAAACCGATCACTTTTTCACTGAAAACGACTTTAAAGTTAATCGTTGAATCTGTAGTGGGATCAGCTTGACTTGTGGCTTGATCGATAGTCACCATTGGGGAGGTTCTGTCAATCGTGTATTTTTCATTTGGATCACAAGTACCCGGACAATTTCCATTACCTATTCCTGTATTGCCTAGCGGAATATCATATTCATTCGTAATCGAATCATCATCATCAAGCTTTAATTGTAAAGTGCCTTCACTATCCGCATCGATTTTGACGGTGACAATGTAAGTCGTTTCTAAAGAACTGCCATCAGGAGAAATGGATTCAATAGTCGCTGCGAGACTGGCCGTTGTTTCCAGAGCAAAATCGTCTTGAGCAACCCCTTTAACCCTTGGATCAAATTTAACGGTAAAGTTAACGGTATCAACATTCAGAGGAGAATTGGCACTACCACAATCGCTTGGACTACCACAGGTGATTTCAGAGAGTGATGGCGCTTGTGCTTCATACGCGCCCCTATCGACAGTTGTTCGAATAATGCGCGTCTTGCCCTTTAAATCCGCTTCAGGCGTACTGGCACCCCCCGGCACCTTATCGTTAATGCCAGTATCAATCGCAGGCGAAATGTTTTGTAATTGAAAATCGCCACCTGTTGTTTTTCCAGCCGTAATAGAGGTAATAAACAGTGGATCAAGCGCCAAGTTACCGCTAGTAGGGAATGGATTAAGCGGATGCGAGGCATCTGGCAAAGGCGATGGTGCAGAAAGATTATCTGTGTCTCCCGTCCAATCGCCTTCGACGATGGAATAATTGACTTGGGTTGTGCCACCACTGTCGGTATGAATCTGGGCTGATTCATCAATACCCCCACTATCCTGATTTTGCCACAAGATACTATTATTCACGGTCAAAGTGCTGGAACTGTCATTGTAGATAGCACCGCCGCTAGTAGCGGCTTTATTACCGCTTAGCGTGACTTGGCTGAAGGTTGCAGTCAGATTCTTGTTATAGATAGCGCCACCATTGCCGCTGGTTGCCTGATTGCCGCTAAAAAGACTATTAGAAATATCTGAGAGACTATTGTTGCCATTATAGATGGCACCGCCATTGCCATTTTCCGCCTCATTACCTTTACAGGTAAGACGTTTGATTGCGGGCATTGAGCTTGTAGTGTCTTCGTTATACAGCCCACCGCCATCATTGCTTGCCTTGTTATTAGTCAAAGTAAGCCTGCTTAATGTTGGCTGACTGGCGCTATCGTTATACATTCCACCGCCATGATTGGAAGCCGTATTATTACTAAAAGTGATAGTTGTCAGCGTTGGGCTGCTGTTATCGTTATACATGCCGCCCCCATCAGTGGAAGCGGTATTACTGCTCAATGTCACCCAATTCAATTTGGGGTTGCTATTGCTGTTGTATATGCCGCCACCATTGATTGCCTGATTTCCGCTGAGATTAGCGCTCACCGTAGGACTGCTGCTGTTGTTATACATTCCCCCACCGTGGTTGGAAGCAACATTGTTTTTAATAGTCACACTGCTCAGTCTAGGGCTTCTGTTATCGTTATACAGCCCCCCACCGTGGTTGGAAGCAGAATTGTCTTTAATAGTGACTTTAACCAGCTTGGGACTACCGTTGTTGTTATAAAAGCCAGCACCGTTGTTTTCATCGGTACCCGTGCCATCTGCATTACCCGCCATAATGGTAAAACCATTGAGAATGGCAGTATTATCGTTGCCACTACCCGTCACAACGTGATAGCTGTTATTATCGCCACTGAGAATAGTACTGGCCCCATTTGTTTCAGCGCGGGTATCCTTTGGGCTAATTTCTTCGCTGTTCGAGGGTGTAAAACCACCGTAAAGGGTTATACCGTCTTTGAGTTGGAATGTGTCCGTGCGAGCCGTTCCTGGTTTGTAAGTGCCCTGAGCAACCCATATTTGATCAATAGGACAACCACCACTGTAATCAACAAGCGCAGATTGCAAATCGGTGAAAGCATTCTCCCAATCAAAGCCTTTCTCTGTCTTACTACCTGTCGCATCGACATCAACATACAAGACTGCGGGCCCACTGAT
>JAYQWI020000162.1:0-2271 GCA_035871815.2 Candidatus Parabeggiatoa communis | reverse complement strand
GATGTATTTATCAAAGGCCCCTTTTAAAATCGCTTCGCGGGAGAAAATGCCGATAAGTTCATCCCAACGGGCCAGATATTCTGTGTAAGTTAAATACAAAATCCGCGCGTGTGCAGCGTTATCGGTTTTTGCGGGTTTAATGCGGCAGTCGTAGACGGCGAATTCGGCAAAATTCGTCAAAATGCTCAGTGGCAATTTGGCACTCCAGCCATAACGGCGCACTTGAAATGCCGCTTCGGCATTGTTTTTGATCGGAATCGACGGCTTTTTGGCTTCTAAAAAGAATTTTCGTACACCGCCAATTCTAAAACTATAATCAGGCGCTTTCGTAGCACGGCCGATTTTGAGCGCGTCTTCATGGACGACATCTTTGTAAGCTTCGGCATAGCCTTGTTCATTGGTGACATCCCAGCCTAAGGCGATAAAGAAGGGATTGATGAATTCAATGCGGGTTTGGGTTTCTAAGTAAGTGCTTTGTTGGTAGGTTTCCAGGTGACTGGCAAAGCGTTCGACTAAGGATTGGATTTGTTGGGTAGAGGTAGGCATAAAATGTCTTAGTGTACAGAAAATAAAGTTTTGTTGGCTGTTTATCTTGTCTGAATCAGCATTTCAGACTTTAAGAATTAACAGAATCACTGAAATATAATCCTGTTAATTCTGATTCAAACAATATCAATGCCATTATTTTTTATACCCATTTTCTTCCAGCTTAATAAACTTCTTTATTAAGTCAAATGGAAATGGCAACACGGTATATTGGTTGTAACGCACAAAAGAAACATCCAGCAGTGGGAAAAATTTATCGGGATTGAATTCTCCATCAATCAAAATAATGCCACGAATTAAATTACTTCGCGTTTGCTCATCTTTAAAAGCATTTTTCTGCCCCACCATGTATTGCAGGTTTTCATGATCAAACAGAATGCCTTTTGACCAATCTGTTACAGTGTTCTTGGGTGTTCTGAGATCAATGTCGGTATCAAGATAATCAGACAAATCATTATTCCATCTGGAAATGGGTATCGGTTTTCCATCAATACCTAATTCACGGTATCCACCCAAACCATCACTTGATGGTTTCTTGCTCTTGCCCTTTTTAGGTTTAGCCGGTGGTTTACCTTCAGGCATCTGTTTAGCTTTTTTCTTCTTAGCTTTTTCAACCTTTACCTGCTCGGTATCTTGTACCAAAGTTTCATAAGAAGCTGAAGTCGTACCATCGCCTCTGACTTTATTCAGAAAATTGTTCCAAGTAATGACTCTTGGATCATCAGTCTCAGTTGTCACCATAAAATCCTTAATCAACTTTGGCTCGGTTCTGTTTTTAATGCGTTCTAACATGGTGTGAGTGTCAAATAACGCACGGCAATCATTGCCTTTTGTTATTTCAACCACAAAATATTTGGACACAATAATGTACTGATGCCCTTTAAGCAACTCGTCTTTTTGCTCTTTGCCCAAAGGTTTCTCATCATCAAACGAGTGGTAACGGTATATTTTTTCTTCAACTCCTTTGTAGCATCTTTTTGTAATTCTACGAAATTTACTGTCAAAACCACTATCAGACTGGCTGATTATGTGTAATTTGCCATTATCCACAAAGAGTACTTTTTGCCTGTACAGGAACACCAAGCCTTCCATCAGACTATGGCAAGGAAACCTTTCAGAAATATTCTCATTTCTCATCAAAATATCTCTGATGTGTAATCCGCTTAAACTGACGCTTAAGTCTCTTTTTAAGTCTGTTCCAGAAGGGAGATTATATTGCAGATACTGACCACTTGTCTTGAAGTAGGTTTGCATTTCCTTTTTCTCATCTTCATCCTCGTTGCCTTCTTCATCAGTTTCGATGTCATAATCTTCATCATCAGCACTTTTGTTGGTCAGCTTTTTGTCTTGCGGATTGATGACTAAGGTTTTCAGCACAACGCCTTTCGCCTTTAACTTTTCGTCTTCACGATAGGGATCGTCACCATATTCTTCTTTAAGTGGGCCACCCTCTTCAAAGGCGGCTTTGCCATAATCACGAATGACCAAAAACCGCTCTGTTTCTCCGGGTGTTTCCATTGCAGCCTTCTTTTTGACAACAAATTGACAATCGCCTCTCGCAGCACGTAACGCACTGACAACTTCCTCAAACTCTCTTGATTTGTTCAAACGCGCATCAATCAGTGTCACAGGATAATCAGTGAATGGCAATTCGTTTTTGCACGCTTTGTTAGTCCCTGTTGATACCGGTGAAAAGTTCAGCACTTGCATTTCTGCATCAATACC
>JAYQWI020000161.1:0-2814 GCA_035871815.2 Candidatus Parabeggiatoa communis | reverse complement strand
CACTCACTAGTGAGAAGGTTTTGCCGGGTGATAGAGATAGTTGGCTACCTTCAATTGATAACGCTGTTGGCGAATCGGTCAAAAAACCGAAACTTTCTATTGGAGCAACAGTTAATAAACTCTCATTTGGATAACGCGCATAAAATCGTCCTCCATCTTGCAAACGCAGATAGTCAGCAGTGCTGGCATGAAAACTCCCTTGCAGATCCAACTGTGCATTGGGCCCAAACATCATCCCATCCGGATTCAGGAAACACACATCGGCATTAGGCATTGTCGAACGAATTAGCCCATCAATATTGGAAGGATTGCCGCCCGTGACGCGACTAATCACATTACTAACACTATTCGGGCCAGAAAACGTGGCACTTTCAGAGCTATTCAAGTTAAAGTATTGAAAGCTATGGAAAAGATTGCCACCGTGTTGGCGACCCAAGTCCGCGCCGATTTGATAATCAGGGCCCGGTAAATTGGCACGGGAGCCAAGTGTACCATCGGTTGTGATTTCAGCGTTGATGGATAAGCTGATGATTAATAAAACAATTGTGAGTATAATTTGTGATTTAATTATGTTTCTCCGAAAATGAACGATAGGGATTGTTTATAAGAAAGGATTAAATCCCAGCATTGCCTTGATTTAATTCCAGATTATAAATAATCATTGTCGTTATAAAAGGATTAAATCCCAGCATTGCCTTGAATTTAATCTCTTCCTGCGTAATCTTTGTCGTTATGACACATTCAGACAGGGATTAAATAGAAAACAGAAATGCCCCTCTTTCCCTATCATTATTTCAACTTCATGAATTTTCCAAAAGGCACTGTGTTCGAACGAGTCAAGTCAATTTTGAATGTACTGGGATTCTCAATTTCTTTCACCATACATTTCCCCAACTGTGCTTCGACATAACCGCCCGCCAAAATCACCATAAATGCATTCATATCAACATCGGGGGATTCAATGTGAACGAAACCATCAATCCCTAATCTTGATGACGCATTTACCAAACTGCAAGGCGATTTGATAAACTGGTCAGATTTAATGTAAATATCCCCACCGTGTCCAGCATCGGCTTGGGCAATAATTCTACTGCCGTTCATAACAACGAAAGTGGGATTTGTAATCGTGATATTGCCACCACTGCCTTTGCCAGTAGCAACACTCGTCGTCATTTCACTTTCACGTAGATGCAATAAATCAGAGCTTTTAATGGTAATATTACCTCCTGTAGCTTGTCTTGCCGCAGTGCTAATATTGCTTCTTTCTTCCAAATGAATTGTATTGGCTTGCACGGTAACATTGCCAGCATCGTTTTTACCAACGCTTGTCGAATTGATTGAGCTACCTTTGCTCAAGGTAAGATGATTTACTTGGACAATGACATTACCCCCTTTAGCATTAACACCTTCTAACAGCACACCGTCATGAAAAATCCCAGACGAACTGCTAATTGAAGCTTGATTCATCAAATGTAAGTTATTCGATTTAATAACCAACTGTCCACCTGAACCCTCTCCGATAGTTGCAGTACTCATATAAGCGTCATTGGCCAATAACAAAGTATCCGCTTCAATCCAAATCTGCCCGGCATCACCAGTGCTAAAGGTAGCACTATTAATTCCAGTCTCATTATTTTCCAGTGTAGGGCCAAAAGGAATCGTTAATGACCCCAAACGTTGCCCGGAAACAGAAAGGGTATCATCTATTAAAATATTAAGTTTCCCACCGTTTCCTTGGACAAAACTGGTACTGGAAATAAGCGCACCGTTCGTTAATTCTGTAGTGTTCGCATGGAGATTAAATTCACCGGCATCACCAACACCGAAACTGTCTACTGAAATAATACCACCATCCATCTGTAAATGATCCGTTTCAATGCTTAAATTACCCGCTTTAGCATTTGAAAAAGTATTCGTAGCAACTACACTGGGAAAATTTTCATAGATGGCAATACCTATAGCTATATTGCCCGGACGTCGTCCTGAAAGAGAAAAGATTTCTTTGACCTTAAAATGTAAATTACCACTTTGACCATTCCCCATAACAGCACTGGCAATACTACCTCCGTTTTCAAAGCTGATTTGGTCAGCTTCAATCTCCATATCAGCACTTTTGCCACTATCAGTACTTACACTCACTATCCAACTCGTGTTTTTTAAGTTTGGTGTTTTGATAAACAATGAACTGGCATCGCCACTGCCAAAACTTGAAGTCAATAGGCTTACTAAATTCCCGCTGATGGAAATAGATTCGGTTAATTGCAGATCAACACTTTTACCCTCTAAATCGCCTAATGTTGAAGCTTGAACGACTGAATCTTGCATGAGCAATTGTCCACCACGAATAAAAACGCTTCCCCCTCCTCTACCACTGACATCGACGAGTGTATTGTTAGCGGTGATTTGACCGCCTTCTGCATTTAAATCTAATCCAAATTCGCGAGGAATGACTTCACCTTGAGATGCGATACTGGCAAGATTGATTCGTCCGGCTGAGGTTGCGAGTTTAGAAGGTGCAAAAACGGCCATAAAACCTTGTTCATCAAACCTGATCGGTGAATGACCACTTAAATCTATTTATCCGCCAATCAACGATAAAGTTTGATTTTCTGAAACGGATAAATCGCTGTCTTGAGTGATAATAGAGGCTGGTGAATCTGTAAAAAAACCAAATGCCTCAACCGGTGCAACAGTCAACAGACTATTGCCGGGTTCACGGGCATCAAATCGTCCGCCATCTTGTAAACGCAAGGTGTCAGCGGTGCTGGCATGAAAACTCCCTTGTACATCCAACTGTGCATTGGGCCCAAACAT
>JAYQWI020000160.1:0-3643 GCA_035871815.2 Candidatus Parabeggiatoa communis | reverse complement strand
TTTGCGTTGACCGCGAGAAATCTGGTTTTTGGTTTGACAGCAACAGGAGATATTGAACGCCACTTTGGTTCTTTTGCGTTGCGCTGGCATAGCCATGCCTTGAAAATTTTTCAAAAAGCACAAGAAGAAAGTGCTGATGGTCTTAAAGTCTATATTAATCAAGGCTTTGAGGCAGATGATAAAATGATTGCTGCCATGCTTGAGCAAAAGAAGGTGCTTAGAAAAACCAAATTGCTGGATAATGTCAGAGATGCTGAGCCTCTTAATGGCAAAGATGACTGGTCTGGAAAATTGCTCAAGGGTTTGGAGTATCTTGGCGCGAATGGCGTGTATCTCTATGGTGATGAAGATGTGAAAGAGGGCGTAAAAAAACGTAGGCTAAATAGAGTCTCCAGACATTTTGAGATATTACGCTGGATATTAGAAGACAGTCAAAGAGAAACTCATCTGGTGTTTACAGACACCTTTAGTTTGACGTTGAAAATATTCAAATGGTTTTCTCAACTCAATCTCATTCAATCCGACGAGGCGCAAACGATTGATAACAATGATATACCTCGTGGGTTTCTTGATTTTCCTAACTATTTGAAGTTTCGTTGTGTTGAACCAGCCGGAAAAAGTCAAGTGCTCAGTTCTATTAATATTAAACAGGATTTGGTACATACCTCTGTAGAAGGTAAAGAAGTTACTGTATTTACTTTCACACTGAATAGAGATTTGAACCGGCAAAAGTGTTGTTACGTCATTTTTGCCAATGCTCACACTTGGGACGATGTTTATGATGATAATAAACAGTTCTACAATCAAATCTTTGACAAAGGTGCTCAAGAAAATCGGCGAGTTGTTGTGATTACGCAACATGCGTCCGCTTCCAACGGTGTTAATCTTCAATTTGCCGTCAAAACGGGCGACAAAAAAACAGTGGAAAAAGATTTTGAAGGTATTCACATCCTTGATCCTCAATATTATTACTTCTCCGAGGAAAAGAAAAAAGATGACGATATAGACGATGAAGACGAGCATCGTGATGATTATGCTGTCAAAGAAAAAGCAATTTACTTGGCAAGCAAGCTAAAGATTAACGGGGTGATTACCACCGCCCAGTTAAAAGACTTTATTGGTCGATTTCATTTTGGCGACATGAATAGGCTTTATAAAAAAACCAGTGATTATCGGTGTGATTTGTTCGCACTCTTTTCTCAGGAAATCGGACGTGTGGAAAGAACTCGACAAGAAGCGCGTTCAACCGAAGTAACGATTAACCCTGATATTCGTGGCGTGATAGAACTACTTTTAGATGATGATATCAATGGTATGGTGATTGGAGAAGTCATCTATCGGCAAAGGAAAAACAGAATTTCAACACTTTTGGATGAAATTTTGAAAGATTTGGATAAGTCTGCGAACAAAACCCGTCGTTACAATAATCGGCGGCGTGAACCATTGAGGGATATTTCTGCAAGATACCTCAAGGAAATGGATGTCATTATCAACAATAAGTTACCCGCTTTACGCGCTGGCAGTTTGTCCGAGGAAAATGTCAAAAAGGTGAGAAAATTATGGGCTGATATCAGAACAGCCGCGTTAAAAGGTGAATATGCAGCCCAGTTAGACGGCTTTTATTTTCGTGATTTGTGTACGGTGGAAACGAAATATATCAATTCTGATGAAAATGACAGAGAAGTGGTCTACATCAAAGATGACAGTATTATTCCCAAACCAGAACCCAACTGTCAGCCTTATTTACTGAATCAAGTGTATGAAGTTGTTCAGGAAAACACGGTGATAAGAAATTACTTTATCCGAAAGGGTTTTCAACTGAGTAATGCCTACACCAAAGATCAGCCCAATAGTATTTTTATACCCGAATTTCAACAAGCGATTGTGAAGGGTGCTATTGGTGAAGAAGGGCTTAAAGCGTTGTTGCAACACGCTGGTATTGAAATTGAAGACGATGATGCAATTCCAAATGAGCTATTTGAAGTGTTTGATTTTAAGGTAAAAGGATTACCTATTTACATTGATGCCAAAAATTGGGATGGCAAAGTCATCAGAAATTTTGCCACTGAACCATCTGATGCTGATGTCCATCGCAAACTTCATCATTATCCGTATGTGGAAAAAGGCCTGAATACTTTACGGGCTATCAAGTCGCAGCCGGTTAATGAGAATGCCAAGATCATTTATATCAACCTGATGTATGAAGGAGAAAACTACTATACACAACAAGCTTATTATCGTGATGAGCAATGCCAGCGCGTATTTGACTATCAAGAAGCCTCTTTTGTTTATCTGGCGGGTGCGCTAGATTCTAGTAATAAGAATAAAGTTCATCGAATTTTTGATGAATTGTTATCTGATATGGAAAAATCCTTAATGGAGAGTAGTAATGCCTAAAGCGAGAAGAGAAAACGCTGTCAATCAGTTGTCTCTATTTTCTTACACCGAGTCTCCTTTACCTACTAAAGCAATACAAAAGCATGAGCCTAACGTGAGTACAGAAAATATTGTTCCTAAAAAGAAAACAGAACCAAAGCCTAAAGTGAGAAAAGCAAGTCGTATTTACCCCGTTAAAACGACTTCCTTTCTTCTAAAATCCGCCATTAACTATGAAGAAATACGCAAGCATTTTCGTGTTTTCATATATGATATGAGTTGGGGGTTATTCGAGAAGGCTCGTGGAGATGGTTATTCACGGATGCACTGCACGTTGCGTGATCAAACGATTATGGAAGAGGGAACACAATACGCTTACTACATACTTAAAGGTCGTTTGCGAGTTTATCTGTGTCTCCCGCCTAGCCTGTCTAAACCGCTAGAACTGCGTGACTATGATAATATCCTGATGAATTGTCGAGAATTTGATGCCAGCACAGCAGATACGCTGGATTTATTGGCGCTTTTCAAAGTCGCGCTTAAAAACTTCTGCGTGAAAGATGAAAGCGATGTGGCTTTTACGGGCAAAGGCAAAATTTATTTTCCAACGGGGGAAATGTACAAACCTGATGATAAGCCTGGCGTGGAACATAGAAAAGTACTAGGCATTACCCCATTGCACAACTGGCGGCGCGATAGACAGCTAGTGCGTCAAAGTGACGGGAAGCATGATACGCTAGAAATACTCATGCTGGACAACTTGGGCAAAATGCGTTTGCTAAGTCAGAACAGAAAGAACGCGCTTACCGACGAAAAACTAAGATGGCAAACTTATTATAGAACGCCTAACAATGGTCAGACTTTTATCCAACTGATCCGACATGATTTGAATAACATCAATACAATAAACGTCTATGAAATCAAGGGAGAGAATAAGTACAAACCAGCCACTCCCAGTACAACAAGCCAAACGGCGACACCACAAAACGCCATCAAAGAGCCTAAGAGAGCCGGCAGAAACAAGATTATCAATGTCTCAATTCAAAGTGAAGAACGACTGAAACATTCAAGATGCCATGTACTCAACCAAAACTTATCTGACGTACAAGGCTATTTGCAAAACATTGGTATTGATGCAGAAATGCAAGTGCTGAACTTTTCACCGGTATCAACAGGGACTAACAAAGCGTGCAAAAACGAATTGCCATTCACTGATTATCCTGTGACACTGATTGATGCGCGTTTGAACAAATCAAGAGAGTTTGAG
>JAYQWI020000159.1:0-2075 GCA_035871815.2 Candidatus Parabeggiatoa communis | reverse complement strand
TTTAAATCTAAGCGGCTTAACAACAACGCCATTAAACGTCAACACAGGCACTGTCAAGTTTGATTTAACCCTAGAATTATATGAAAAAGGGGAAGAGATAACCGGCTGGTTTGAATATAATACCGCCCTGTTCAGTGCAGCGACAATACAGCGCATGGTGGGCCATTTCACAATCCTACTAGACAGTATTGTCGCCGCCCCAGAAACCTCCCTTTCGACTTTGCGGATTTTAAGTGAAGCAGAACGTCATCAGCTTTGCCGCAGTGATATCGATGCTCATCCAAGCAATGCCTTTACGAAATTTGCCAAAGCCGATATTGAGCAGTCTATTCCAGAACGCTTTGAACAACAAGTCAGAAAATATTCTGATCATATCGCTGTTCAAACCCAGCATGAAGCGTTAACTTATTTGGCATTGGATGCACGCGCCAATCAAGTAGCCCAAACGCTTTTTAAAGCGTGTGAGAATGGCAATATTGCTTTATTGTTTGAACATGACATCTCAATGATTGTTGGCCTCTTTGGCGTATTGAAGGCCGGTTTAACTTATGTACCCCTTGCACCAGATTTGCCCATTCAAAGATTATTGTATATCTTGCAGGATTCACAAGCCCGTGTTTTATTAACCAATAATAAGAATTGGGAGCTTGCACAAGAATTAAAAACGGATGTTCTTTCGGTTATCAATATTGATGAAGCCCATCCTGAAAAAATCAGGGGATGTCGGAAAGAATCTGTACTACCAGGCGCTGTACTACCAGACACTCTAGCCTATATTCTCTACACATCAGGTTCAACCGGGCAACCGAAAGGGGTGATGCAAAACCATCGTAATGTACTGCATTTTATCCGAAATTACACCAATAACCTGCATATCAACGCTGATGATAAACTCACATTGTTTTCAGCTTACAGCTTTGATGCGGCAGTGATGGATATTTTTGGCGCGTTATTAAACGGCGCGACGTTATACCCCATTAACATCAAAGAAGACAGTTTAGCCAATCCAGTCAAAGCGTTTATCAAAGAACAAGAGATTAGCATTTATCACTCAACACCGACTGTCTATCGCCATTTTATCAGTACCTTGATAGGAAACGAACCGTTTCCCAAACTGCGTTTAATCGTGCTGGGAGGCGAAGAGGCTTATCAAACAGATGTTGAGTTATACCAACAACATTTTCATGAAACCTGTATATTAATCAATGGATTAGGGCCTACAGAATCAACCGTGAGCCTACAATATTTCATCAATAAACAAACTTCAAATCCTCAACCCACCGTACCAGTAGGCTATCCTGTTGATGATACCGACGTTTTATTACTCAATGAAGCCGGTGAGAAAACCGCATTATATGGAGAAATTGCCCTAAAAAGTGCCTATGTCGCACTGGGTTATTGGCAAAAACCAGAAATAACCCAAGCCGCTTTTTTACATGATGGCAAACGACGATTGTACCGCACAGGTGATATGGGGCGTTTAAGGGCAGACGGTAGCTTAGAATTTGTGGGCAGAAAAGATGCTCAAATCAAATTGCGTGGTTATCGTATAGAACTGGGTGAAATTGAAGCGATTCTAAGACAACATCCTGCGGTTCAGGAAAGCACCGTCATCCTTCTCGAAGAAAAACCAGGCCTAAAACAACTGGTAGCTTATGTGGTTCCCGCCAGTCATGAAGGTTCTGACAACCTGCCATTGAGTACAAAAGACTTAGAAGGCATACGCCACTTTCTCAAAGAAAAACCACCCGACGACATGATACCCGCCGCCTTTGTCATATTTGATGCGAAACCCTTGCTACCCAACGGAAAAGTCAATAGCCACCTCTTACCCGTTCCAGAAATCAGCCAAGCGAACCATACCGCACCGCGCACCGCATTGGAACATCAATTATGCAACATTTGGAAGAACGTCTTGAATATCCCATCTATTGGGATACAGGACAACTTCTTCGATCTGGGTGGACACTCATTATTAGCCATAACCCTGTTGAGCAAAATTGAAAAACAGTTTAGCAAGCGTTTACCTTTGATCACGCTTTTTCAATTGCCCACTATTGCAGAACAGGCCAGTC
>JAYQWI020000158.1:0-2460 GCA_035871815.2 Candidatus Parabeggiatoa communis | reverse complement strand
GGAATAAATAATTAAAGAAATAACCTGAGTTTAAAATGAGGACGATCAGAAAATTGGTTTGTAAAAATCGAACCATCTTTGTACTCGGATTTAAGCGCAACCCTAATTGTTTGAGTATTGACATCGTTTAAATTTATTTTTTTCTGTCCATTGGAGTGCAAAATTTATTTTGCTTTGGTGCAATTGGAGTGCAAAATTTATTTTGCGTGGGCCTGGCGAACACGCAGGTTCGCCCCTACATTACGTCCTAGATTTGTGCTTAACCAAAGGGTGTAATATTTCAAAGAATGAATTTTCCCAAACCTTGATATATTGATGCCGTTTTAGAAAATCCTCAGCTAACTTGCGATTGCGAATCATTGAGGCATAAGGCGTTAACTCAGTCGATTTATGAGGCCAAGTATTTGAACCGATTTCAGTTGAAGCTTTGGCACGGACAACAATTGGATAATACGGTTGGTTAGTTTCAGCTTTTGTTATAAGCACCTGAAAATTTGAAGACGCTTCTAACATAGGCCAAGTATGATATAAGTAAGGATGAGTTTGCGTTAAAAAATAGATCAGTGAAATGCCTTCATAAGCAAATAATAGCTCCCCGGGTTTCACCTCATTTTCCAGTTCATCCAGTAATTCCTGCATAACTTGAGCTCTTTCCGGCGTTGTCAATACGCCTTTTAATAGGGGATGTTCTATGGTAGCTGTCATGGCTAAACGATTTTTACTATCCCTATAAGGAAAAGAGGCCTGAGCGACTGAGGCTAACACGAGCGTCACTATAAGGAATATTCTTGCATAATCAAAGCTTTGTGAATGACAGTGCCAATGCTTAATGGCTGATGTTGTACCTTGCATAAAAAACAACAAGACTATCGGTAAGGCTAACCACATACCATAAATGGCGTTGTATATGCCATTACCGCTACCCAATGGCACTAAAACCAATACAGCAAGCGCGACAAGAGAGCGTATTCTATAGTCTATAGCGTGTTTGATGAAACCCAACACATAAGCTATCAGCACGATATAGAGTGTTCCCGTCAATATCCATTTCCAAAAAACGTTCCAAATTAAATATAACGTGATTGTGAAGTTTTCAATTAAACCAATCGCTACCATCCACCATAAGCCCAAAAATGCGATTATCGCGAATCCACCTATCAATACAAAAATTAAAAACCAGCTTAACTGAAGTTTCAAGCGTCTTACGAACGCAGAAAGGCCTACAACCGTTAACAAACTGGCCCCCCCAAGCAATAAGGCAAGTGATTGATCTTTTATAAATAAGAAGAACAAATGATCAATTGAATGACGAATTGACTCAGGAACATTTTCAGGCAGAAAAAATAGGCTCTGCATGGCTTCAATAAACATTTGTCTATGGTTTAGCCATTCCATTATGATAAAAACGACTGTAAATGAGATGATAACACCTAAGCCAAAAAATAAGAGATTATTTCTAATCACTCGTAACGGCTTATTTACGAGGAGCCCATGTATGAGTATTATCGCTGCTAGACTCATGCCCAATATATTTGGAAAACGTGCAAACACACTTATCCCCAGCAAGAATCCGCTGGCAATTAAAAAATGACGTGAGGGCAAACGTAATCCTTCTAACAATGTCCACACACCGGCTAGATATAGCAAAGAAGTGATTGTATTGTAATCGAACCAATTGCCTAAATGGTTACTGACTGCGATGAGTGTTATAAATAATGCCCATCCAAGAATAGACTTTGAAGCGCATGGTCGTAGAATGCGGTATGATAGGTAAAAACAGCCCCAAATCGTTAAAACCCAAAGCAGTTTAAATCCAATCACCCCAAGAAAACCAAACCCCTCCCACCATAGGCCACCTATCACGTTTGTCAACCCAAGAACATAACCTGACAGAAAAGTCCCTGAATCTTGAAAGATTAATTGATAATGAGAAAGAGAAAATCCCATATCTGTCACATCAAGCCCCTGCCATATAAATAGTAAGGGATATATAAACGATAAAAAATACGGGATATTTTCTTGGGTTATTATTTTGTTCAAAGACATCAATATTGACTCCTTCTAAAATAATCGTTTGTAATTCACTAATTTGTCGTTTTTAAAATTTCACCAAGGGCAGACAAGTCTGTTTGCCCAACTTGCGTATTCGTTCCATTATACCGATTAAGGAATATCAAAAAAATAAATTATCCCAAAGGGCTACTCTATGCACACAAATAATTTGTAACAAACTGTCGCCTCACGCAGAGCCGCAGAGCCGCAGAGAATGAGAGAAATTAAACAAACCGGCTTGAATTGCCTTTTGGGATAATTATTTTTTTGGAACTTCCTAAAGTTAAGTGCTTGATTTTATTGATTCAAAAATACGATATTTTAATAAAATCAATAAGTTATATCAAAGGAGTATAAACTCCAGTAAATAGTTTAACAAAAATACATTAACATTTTTTGCAAATATCG
>JAYQWI020000157.1:0-2513 GCA_035871815.2 Candidatus Parabeggiatoa communis | reverse complement strand
ATTTTAGAGAAGGACTCAGGAAGTTCCTCTTGCAATGATCTTCCATATAACAAATCGAAAGACTTTCTTCAATATGGTTTTTGTCCCCATATCAATACACTATTTCAAGAGAATATCTTAGAAGGTTTAGTTAGAGGTAATGAAGACGCTATCTCTAACACATATTTCAACTCTCACCTCAGACGGGGTGAAATGGCAATTTTGGCTTGTAATGCAATTGCGATTGCCAAAAAGTTGGATATTACTAAAACATGTCTTTCTGATAACGCATCTTGTTTCTTAGACCAAAGTATAGTTGGTGAAAAATTCATTTATAATCCGCCAGCAGATGGCGACATTTTTGCAGACGCAGTTGCAAGGGTATTTTTGCATTGGTCAGATAAGTGTAAAAAAAATTGGGCTGTTGTTACTCCTGCCCCTAAGTACTCGAAAAAACTACTCTCCTCGGAAGGACTGCTTTCTAGTTCAGCAAAAGTGAGAGATGATGCAGAAGGAAGCTCTGAAGGCGCTTATATTTGTCAAAATAAAGAAGGACTTGACTCTATTTGCTCACCGTTTCTTAAAACGGAAAAAGATAGCTGTGCCTATGCCATAGGTACTATTGCCGGTTATACAGAAAAAGCAATACAAGCAGGATGCGATGATGATGCGAATAAACAGCCTAGTCAGAAATATATTCATATTCAGAATGATGCTGATGCTAAGAAGAGCCATACGCTCGTTTTTTATGGAAATCAGGAGATAGGTAGGTTTTATGATAAAAAAAGGGAGGATGGGCGGTATACTTATGATGATCTCAGTAACATTTTAACATCAAAAGAAAGAGGCGGTAAAGACCGCTATGATTGCGATATTAGCCTTGACGACTTCGAAGCAGCATTTAATCTTCCAGACTATGATATAGAATATGGCATTCCATGTCGTTATGAACGAAAGAATTTTGTTGACTACACGGATAAATATAGGAAATTCTTCAAACACGAAGCCGTATTATTCATTAATACACAGAAAAAAACCGCTACAGCCTGGTTTAAGAGTCCTGATTATGAGCCATATTGGGCGACACAAGCTGATATCATGGCTAAACTCGAAAAAGCAGGGCTTGATCTGAGTGATAATCCCAATAGCTTTTACTTTTCACCTGCTGTCGCTACTTTCCTTTGGTATAACAATCCTGAAGGACTCTTCAATAGTGTCAGCACTGTTTATTATGAACCCTCTGATACTGGTGGTAGAGCCCATATTGTCAAAAATAGTTTTCTTACAACATTACTAGAAGAAGGATTTAATGCTGATGAGTGGTGTAAAGTCGTTAGCAAAGAAACTATTAACCAGTGCGGCGATAGTTCTAAAGATAAATCAATAGCTGCTTATTTAGGCTTTCCTACTTCTGATGAATCCGATGCGTATACATATGATGGGAATTCAGGCAGGTATCAAAACTTTATTGGTGGACAAATTTATAAAAGTGCTGAAGGTATTTATTATGTATATGGGCCTTTAGCTGCTGTTCTAAATACCAGTATTTTAAATCCTGAAAAAGATGATAAGGTAGGAAGTTCAGCTTATGGATTCCCACAGACTCCACCTAAATATGACTCTAAATATGAGGGTTCACTGAAGTGCATTGCTCAAGACTTTTCTAGTGGCTGGAGTATTACAACTTGTGGCGATGATTTTGCGGGTATTGTTTTTGAAGGTAAATATACAATTGAACTGAACAAGACAGAAAAACTTATTAATAGTGAAAACTTCAAAGAAGGTTTTTATGACACATTTGCTGAAATAGGTATTTATGGAATTGCCTTTGAACTTGTGCAAGAGATAGCATTTAACAAAACTTTACATCTCTTCTCTAAACTTTCTGACCCGATTGGAAAGCGTTTTGGTAAAACTCTTGTCGATAAAATATCCAAAAAAGTTGCTACACGTTTGATTCCAGGAGTAGGTTGGGTCTTATTAGGTGTTGATGTAACTCTAACCACGATAGAGATTAAAGATTTGGTTTCAGCTTGTAATGGTAATGGTGCTGATGATAAATCAGCAGATTATTATTGTGGCAAAGCTCTGGCTTATGGGATTCTGATTGGTGCTTTGGGTACAGGTGAGTTTGACAAACCACAAGCAAAAAACATATTTGGCGTTAATCTTACGTCAAATTCGGCAATTAATGGTAAATCAAAACTATTACAAAAAATATCCACAGAAAATCCTAGTGGCTGTAATACAAATTTAAAAAGAAAGCAACCTACCGTTTGTCAACTTGTTAGGGCTAGTCACGACTTTAAAAAAGAGATGCGGTGGCTATCCATTGAGCAAAAGACGAAAGTTTATGAACGCTTGAATACCTTGCCGGATAGATATTTAGATATCATAAAAAATGCAATGAATCGCTATCATAAAAGCTTAGATTTGATCACTTTTCGTGAAGGACAATCTCTAATAGGTAAAAGTCCTGAAGACATTATTAAAATTCTTAAGCAAAAAGATATTGATATGAGTTTAAATGTCTT
>JAYQWI020000156.1:0-6831 GCA_035871815.2 Candidatus Parabeggiatoa communis | reverse complement strand
TGAGATTTCAAGTGTAGAACCTTTACCTATTCCTTCAAAACTAGCTTGTACTTTTGCACCACGTCTATTTGCCATATCCCTGGTTTCAAGAACAAACAATGCCGATCCTTCACCAAGCACAGTTCCTTGAGCCTCATTTGTATAGGGTCGGTATTCTCCTTCTTCCGATAATAAACTCGCACTCATGCAAGCATTGTAAACCAGTTGCGTAACAGGAGCTTCTGTACCCCCTACCAAACACGTATTCAATACGCCCTCTTGAAGAAGACTTATAGCATGTTCAAATGCAAAACCAGCACTAATGTTTTCTGCGGAAAATGTTTTGCTGTAACCCCCTAAACCAAAAAGTATGGAAATTTCTCCTTGTGTTGCGGTAGGAAACCAGGCTGTTGCAACATAGGGACTAATGGTATCCATTCCTTCAGCATATAAAGGCCCCATTTGTGGTTCGACAAATCCCCAACCGCCCGTGTTATTTCCTAACATTATACCACAATGAGCCAGAGTTTTTGGATCATTTGGTAAATGGGACATTGCTAAGGCTTGGCGAGCAGCAGCAATGGCTAAAATAGTAAAGCGATCTAACTTCTTGGTTTGGCGTTTAGAAAGGCCATGTTTGACATCAGCATCGTCAATGACAGCGACAACTTGATCAGCAAAGGTTGAACCAAACAAACTTTTTTTAGTAAAGACTTGTTTATTATTAGAAATAGTATTCCAATAAGTTGGAGAATCACATCCTGCGGGTACACAAACCCCATAACCTGTTATAACACAATTTGAGTAATCTTTCATTTTTTTAGTTGGTCCATCTTTCAATCACTAAACTCGAATGAATGCCGGAAAATCCACTACTTGTTTTTAATACACAATTTACTGAAGCAGTTCGAGCTTCATTCGCCACCACATCTAATTCACATTTCTCATCCTTAGAATTGAGATTGATGGTGGGTGGAATAAGATTATCTCTTATGGACATAATTGAGCTAATCACCTCAATACTGTTCGCTGCCGATAGAGTGTGACCGACCTGAGATTTGATAGAAGTCACAGGAATACTCAATATTTTAGAACCAAACATTCTGTTGAAGGCTTTTGATTCAGCCACGTCATTTTGGGGTGTTGATGAACCATGTGCATTGATAAAATCTACGCGTTCTAATCCGATACCCGCATCGTTGATAGCGAGTTCACATGCCCTTGCGATAGGCATGCCTTGCTCTGGTATATCTGTCATATGGTAGCAATTATTAACACTTCCCATTCCTGATATCTCGGCATAAATTTTGGCACCACGCCGTAAGGCATGATCGAGTGATTCTAATATGAGAATTCCACAACCCTCTGCAAGCACGAAACCATCCCGATCAATATCAAAAGGACGGCTTGCACTTGACGGTTCATGGTTCCGCTTGGATGTTGCACCAATTTTACTAAAAGCGGCAACAACTAAAGGCGTGATGGGTGCTTCAGTCGCTCCAGTAATCACAATATCCATCTGTCCTTTGCGAATGGCTTGCATGGCATATCCGATAGCATCCACACCACCTGTACATCCCGTCACCATGGCCATGTGTTCACAAGACAAACCGAAATATTTTGCGATTTCGGCATTAGTTGTATTGAAAAAAAAGCTGTTGGTTTTGTTCTCCCCTTTTTTCATTGGAACTAATGGAAGCTTGCCATTATTTGATTGTTCACAAAAGCTTTTCTCCATATTGGAAATATGCGAAATGGCGTTTGCAACAAAGACCGCCCATCGGCTATTTTTTAACGCCAGCCGATTATCGAATTCTAAACCAGAGTTTTTAAGTGCATCGTTTGTTGCTTTAAGTGCCAACAACAAACTTCGGTCGTATTGTTTTATTTCCTCTAAAGGTATTTCCAACGATGACAGATCAATTTGGTCTATAATGCCCGCCATTTGGCTCATATTCTCTGGAATTTCAAATTTTTCAACCTTTTTCACACCAGATGTACCCACCTTACAAGCACTCCAAAATTCGTCGATATCTTGTCCAAGAGGGTTTACTGTGGACATGCCAGTTACAACCACCCGTTCTGTTTTTTTCATTTTTATTGAGTTCTCCCCCCCCATTTAGGTTTGATAACAGCTATTGTAACCAGTATTAGGCAAGAAATAATATTAATAGCCCCAAAAACAGCTTCCTTAGTTTCAAGCGCATGAATTTGTTCTAACGATACAGCAGTACCACCACTCGCCAATTGTTGTGAGGCCTCTAATAATTCCTGTCCTGTTGGAGCAAGGAAGAGTATAGCATTGAGTATAACAATTACACCGATTGCTACATGTGCTGTTAACCAACGGAGTTTTCTAATAGGCAGTTTTCCTATGACTATCAACGCAATTCCTGTGATGCTAAATAGTATCAATCCAGGCACTGTCAAGTATATTGTTTCTGCTTCAACAACTTGACGCACTATATACAGTAGTTCAGGGCTGGTGCTCCCGGATGAAACAATACCAGCAACGGCATGTCCTAAAATGCTACCAAAAAAAAGTACAACGCCTAATATGTGTAACACTTTTATATTCTTATACATTTGCATTTGTCCTTAAGTATGCCACCATTGGTGGTGTGTTAAAAAAATGAATGCAATCTCAATCTAGTAGCACGGCTAAAAGCTGTCATTTGTAAAGCGAAGCTGGAATTATAACGTATAACGTCTTCTTGAAGAAGATTCCCCACATTCATTCTGATAAAAGCGCTAGCCGCCTGTCGGAGAAATCAGGTTTATTGTCGAACAGCTTTGCAAGCTATTCCTTAATGTTTGTTTTCTCTATCTAAAAAAAGAGACGGAAAAAAAACGTTTTAGAATGCTTCCCAAATCCACAGCTACACAAAGAATGAGTTTCTCAGACAGGCTAAATAATTTCACAATGGAGGACGAACACGAAAGAAAGCCCCTACATACGCTCTGATTGTAGGGGCCTACAGAAGTTATTTCGCTGTAATCCCTTGAGTTTTATAGATAGGCTATTGAAGCGTTTTACCCCAAAATCAATGGTTTACAAATTTTTCTTCTGTACTTAGGTTTTTGAGTAAAATATCAAGCAATTAAATCTGCATAATGTCTAAGATATACCCTTAACTAGGTCCCTCATTCTCAGAATTAACTCACTTATTTACAGCTACATCCCTAAGGATATAGCCAACGCGAGCGAGTGCAGACGGATAATTACCACTGAACCCTATAATGTCCCGTTTGTTGATCTCCTTCCCATAATCTCACTTCATAATTGTCGCTATCGAACTTAACCTCCAAAAACGACCTTTCAAGATCGGGACCAGGCCCACAATTCCTACCATCTTCAAAAGCGGCCATACTACCTGACTGCCAAACTGGAATACTTTCACCTACCGCACCGGTGGGAGGTACACCACTTTCAGCATCAGGAGTCTCTTCAGCACCGGGTAGTGCTTGACTTGTAGTAACATCTTCTACTTGGTAGGTACCAACATGACTCTCATCCCCCACTCGTTTACTATATCCCCGCATGGCATGCATGTGGCCTGCGAAAACGGCGATGACATTTTCTCCACCACTGGATGCCACAATATCTGCAATACCTTCAGGGTGATATTCAAAATCATGCACATTTAAAACAACAGGTGCTGAGTTAGCCTTTAATAAGCTTTTCGCCCATAAAATGGAAGATTCAGTATTATATCCCTTCCCCATATCTTTCTCATACGGAGGATAATAGTGAAGTTGCACAAAAAGATAGCCATTAAGAAGGAAGGCATAAGATCGACTTCCACTATCCATCCATTTTTCCTCTTTAATAGTCTCATAGGCAGAAACTATATACTGAATCTTCGTGACAGGACAAGCATCCTTTCCCCATTCCTTCAGTTCATCTGTTGTTACACACGATGTTGTCTGATAATAATTCTCGTAGTCATGATTCCCTAACCCTTCATATACAGGAAGATTGAAATCACTCACCAGATTTTTCCAGAACATAAAGGAACCCGTCCAACTACCCGTGTTAGTCAAATCACCATTTACAATGACTCCTGCCGTATTCTCATTCAATGTAGCGACCGTCTTCATCTGTTCAACGACTTTCGACTGTCCATAATCGCCACAGACTCCCACCTGCGGGTCAGAAGCGATTAACATCGTAAAAGCAGCAGCACTAGGCTCATAGTCTAACAAGCCTTCAAAATCCCATTTTGGAGAATGAGCGCCTAAACGCCATCGCCAAAATAATGAATCACTTTCCTCAAGGTTCATAGTACCCGTGTGCCCAATATCCTTAACATTGATAAGAGGAAATTCCATATCGCCGCTTTCCGTCACTTTAGCACAACCAGCATTCTCGAAATTTTGACACTCACTGGGCATTAACTCTGCAATTTCCAATTCCCAGATATCACCCTCTTTAGGTAGTAAGTGCATTTTGTATGGCTCGTTATTATAAATAGCACAGTGGATACTAATGCTTGAATCAGCATTCACCTGAGCAGGAGCACACGCTGGGTTTGTAGGACGACCGAATTCCCCATCAGCTTGGACTAGCCCGCAAGTGCCCAGGGTCAACAAGGATATGAGCAGTGGGTCAAAACACATTCGCTTTTGTATCTGAATTTTCATCATAAAAACTCCTTATAAAGTTTGCAAAAAATAAAGTTTTGTAAATTGAGCCTCTTGCAAAACTCTTGTCCATAAACGATAAATCAATAACTTAGCTGACATAATGTACTCGTAAGTTATTTATTTTTTGTTGAGCCTCGGGGTTTTGCAAGTCCCTCAATTGATAAATTTCTTTCTTGATATACTGCTCGCCAATCATTTCTGTGAAAAAATTTTAACGGATTGGAAGCCTTATTTTCAAAGGCTTTCCAATATTTTCCCAAATTTGATTTCCGTTCAGTATATCTATTGGGCACTAACGCGAAATATCAATCCATACCACCTTGTTTTGCGCATTTTCGCTTGCGAAACAAGGGGATGCTAGATGTTTTTCTTAGGGGGTTCTGTTCTCTATATCGTCACCCCAAGGATAGATACGGGGTATTAGAAGCGTAAGAAATATAGCCATACCGACGGCAATAACTGCCCCATACATAAATATTGTCCAAGTATTTGGCTTCATTACACCCAGTGCAACGATTAGAAAAAACATGGGCAAATCTAAATAATGTGTAAAAGACGGAACTAACTTAGCCCTTTCTTTTTCCAGTTCTGGTGTCATTTTTCCCATTTCTAAGGCACTTGTTGTCATGCGGCGAAGTTTCATAAAGTAAAGCCGAGTAATCGTATTACCCTCTATGAATTCAAATGCAAAAAGCACTATCATTCCGGCTAACCAAGGCATTTGAAAAAATGTAAAACTCCAGCCACCAAAGTACTTGACCGTAAACCATGTACCAGAAAATAAAAGAATGAGTGCACCCGGCACGACTACACCATCATAAAAGATCGCAATATAGCGAACCGCTTCAGAAAATCTGACGACATCACGCTGTTGACGAGAACGCAAATCAGTCAACCAGACACCAATGAGCCCAGCGCCCATTAGGATAGCACCTAATACATGAAAATACCTGAGAATTGTATATTCCATCTGTCTTACCTTGTTAGGAACTACTGTTAAATAAAAATAGGTTAAGCAATATCGATGCTTTTCTTGATACGAACTACCGTATCAATATGAATAGAAAAAGACAATGACACCTTAATATAGCTTAACATGGCGTTTCAGTATTTATTCTTTCAAAATACTTTGGGTGCGGCTCTTTTAAATTAACGGCCTATGTATAACAATGTATCAGAGTTTGTTATTGTTTGGCTTTGGGCCAGTACTTATCAAGAACGTGAATTCAAAAAAGCCGCACCAAAATACTTTCAGCCTTGCTTTTCAAACCACATTGACTCAGTGATAGAGTCAATTTTTGAGATAATATTATAATTATTATTGCTCTAAAGCTGTCTTGAAAATGGATAAGTTATGTTTCAAATATCCTCTTAGCTTTTTCCCAGCAAGTTCATTGATGTTGCTTGAGTTATTCTGTTCTTCAGGGGTCAATACGAAACGCCGGGTACCAACTACCAATGTTCCCTCTAAATCAGGAAAAAATTTCCACTGACCAATCATGTATTGAAAGCCCGGCGGGGGTTCAGGCTGAAACAGTTCCAAGCTAACATTAGGCACACAGTACCTAATTCCTCTAACCGTTTCTTCACCAGTCGGGCGTTCCACTGTCATCGTAAACTCTTGGTTGTAACCATCGTCATATAACACTTTAACATCCAGCACATCAGGCAGGATATCTTTCCATCGCGGAAGGTTTGCAAATGCTGAAAAAACAGATTCAACAGTATTTTTTATACTGACAGATTCTGTGATTGTTTCCCATAAAATACTATTCTTCATCGTGTCACACCCTTACAAACAGTCAAAATATCCAATTATATTAAGGAGGAGTAACAATACCTTCGCCAAAAGCTTGAGCATTCTAAGCTATAGATGTTCAGGATTTCACATCAGAAAGAGGGCATACACGCGAACATGCCCCTACAATAGTTATGGGTTCATGTCGGGGCGAACCTGTGTGTTCGCCCTTTGTGTATTTATCTGAAAATTTATAGTATGAAAAATGCTTAAAAATCAATTAGATTAAAAACAAACTTAATTACCATTAAAAAATACTATAAGGTTATTGAAATAATAGAGTATAAAAACCATTTTGTTTAAAACAATTGGTGAAGGTATTGGTAAAAGAGCGAGTTAATATTCGTTTATCCCCATCATTTTTAGTCTATTTAATATAATAGAATTAAAAAAATGGTTTGAGGATA
>JAYQWI020000155.1:0-13770 GCA_035871815.2 Candidatus Parabeggiatoa communis | reverse complement strand
CTACCAATTAACGTCCATGTTAGATGCCGCTCAACATATGCATTATAAGGTCAAGTAGAATGTTCGATAAATCATTGAAATATATAGAAACAGACTAACTAATCCTTGCTCTCCGACCTTTGGCGGCTGAAGAGGGGTGTTAGGGTAATTGTTGCTATAAGTTCAAGATAAAGAAATGTCTTGACAACTAAAATCTCTAATGATTATAGAGGTGTACAATGAGTTATCCATTAAGATACCCATTCTCATGGTTTTTAGCCAGAATAGGGATAACAATCACAATAAATATTAATTTTATTTATGATGACGAGGAAAATGTTTTTGTCGCAACAAGTCAAGATATTCAAGGACTGGTATTAGAAGCTGAAAATTTCAATACCTTAAAAAAAGAAGTTGAAGAAGCTATCCCTAATTTGTTGATTTTAGGCTATAAGAAATCATTACCTAAAGTCTCAACAGATGTTATTTTTAAAGATCATATTGCAATAGCATGAATGGGTATGAAAAAGAGGTTAAAAAAATACTTAAGTACTGAACCACAAATAAACCGGTATTTTACCGCAAAGATTTGCTCTGCATCGCGTCTCTACGAAAGCGCGAATTGTAGAGACGCGATGCTTCGCGTCTCTAATTACAAATAAACATTGCTTCTATTAAAATACCTGAAAATTTTTGGCGAAAGTACTTAAACAATATGGGTGGAAGTTTCTCAGAACGGCTTCAGTATCATAAGAATATTGGGGAAAAGAGGGTTGTAAAGCTGTCACTGTGCCACATAATTGTAAATAAAAATTCACAGCAAATGCAATCATGAAAGAAGCTGGAATTAATTATAAATTCTAAAAAAGGGCACTGGGGTCGTTGAATGGGATTGATTCAAATCGAATATAGTTATTTGAAGGCAACCAGAAGGAATTTCCCCTACGAATCACCTAATATTAAGTATCAGTTATAAATACCCAAATCAATAACCTAACATTTTTTTTTAAATAAACATTGCATTTTTTAAAGAAACAACTGTATAATTTTGCCAAGTCTAACAATAAAACTGATTCTACTTGATATTCAAGTTAGAAAATGCTGTTGGCGAGTAAAAAATAGCCTCTATTTCGGCTTATATACATTTAACCACTTAGTATTAGGAGATTAATATGTTTTCAGGACTGCGTTGTTTGTCTTATCTGTTCGCTTTAATTTTCACTGCTCTCTGTTTTCTTCCCACCATGGTCATTGCCGCACCGCCTGGCGCTGCATTCAATGGCGGGGTATCAGAGATTTTCGTTAACGATACTCAGATTTTGCTCACTGTGAGCGGAACGGTCACAGGCTCATGTTCTGGACGTTGGGGTTCATATAACCTCACTTTTAACATAAGTGACCCAGGTGCCGAGTTCAAATTCTCGTTAATCCAAGATGCTTTTCTTAATGGTAAGAAAATCGCTGGGTTTGTGAAAGGTTGTGGATCAAGCAACATCAACAAGCTCTCCCAAGTCAGCATTTATTGACACCGACAATCGCCAAAACTCTTGGGTTGTATTGAGGGACATAGCTCATCGTTAGTTAGGAATGGTCATGAAATAATTTACCTATCTGTAGAATGATTTAGTAGTGTAATATCTAAGCTAAAATACAAAACGGGAAGTTATTGAGTGACTATTCATAACCGTAAAATTAAAGCCCTTGGCTATTTGGTCAAGGGCTTTTTTTTGTTCGACATTCCGCATACCTTTGTCTCAAACAATATTATTTTATAACGTTAAGTATAGAGCATTATGGACGTTTTATGATGACTTTAGGAATATCAAAAAAATAAATTATCCCGCAGGGATACTCTATGCACACAAATCTTATGTAACAAACTGTCGGCTCACGCAGAGCCGCAGAGCCGCAGAGAATGAGAGAAATTAAACAAACCGGCTTGAATTGCCTTTTGGGATATTTTTTTGGAACTTCCTTAAATTGATTGCCTTCACAATCGTTGATTAATTCTATATCAGCATAAGATTGATAGACTATAGGAATGCCTGTGCCTAATCCTCGATAAGGCAGGATATGACTGGCATGAGAGGCTAAGACGGGATTGCGTATGTTGGATAAACCATAGCGAATTTGTGCTGTGGTTAAGTGATTGGGTAATTGTCCAGGATTTATCAATTCAATACGATTATGAAAAAGAAATAGCTGGATGGCTCTTGTTGGCTCTTGTTGACTATTAGACTTGTCCCTTAAATAAGCTCAGTCCTTGATTTTTAAATCTCATATTTTCAATGACTTACGTTTATTGTAGGGGCAAGTCTCTTGTTTTGGCTCTTGTTGGCTATTGTGTGTCATTAATAAAACACATTAAGACAGTTCTTGATGAACTTCTAGCAAATATTCTCTAAAGGCTTTACGCAAATTAGGATGTTGTAACGCATAATCAATTGTCGCTTCCAGATAACCCAGTTTATTACCACAGTCATAACGTTTGCCTTCAAATTGACACGCTAAGACTTCTTCTTCTAGTAATAACTGTGCAATCGCATCAGTCAGTTGAATTTCGCCACCAGCACCTCGCTCAATTTTTTCAAGATGATTAAAAATCGCAGGTGTCAGCACGTAACGTCCCACAACGCCAAGCGTGGAAGGCGCTTTTGCTGGCGAAGGTTTTTCCACAATCGTTTTGATTTTCCACACGCCTTCGTATAGCCGTTCTGGTTTGATAATACCGTATTTGTCACTCTCAGATTGTTCAACTTCTTCAACCGCAATCACACTAGAGCGTTGTTGTTCGTAAATCTTGACCATTTGCGATAAGCAAGGTTGTTCTTTTCCATCGATCAAGTCATCTGCTAAAATAACAGCAAAGGGTTCATCACCGACTACCGGTTTTGCACACAGCACGGCATGACCTAATCCAAGTGCTTCTGGTTGGCGAATATAAATACAAGATACGCCTTCAGGCACAATATGCTTTACCATCGACAGTAAATCATATTTGCCGCGCCGTTCGAGTTCGTCTTCAAGTTCTTGATTTTTATCAAAATGGTCTTCTATAGCCCGTTTACTGCTGCTCGTGACAAAAATCAATTGTGATATACCAGCGGCGACGGCTTCTTCAGCCGCGTATTGAATCAGCGGTTTGTCCACAATAGGTAACATTTCCTTGGGACTGGCTTTGGTGGCCGGTAAAAATCGTGTCCCTAAACCAGCCACCGGAAAGACGGCTTTGCGGATTTTTTTTTGGTGCATAATAAGACTTCGCTATCTTGAAAAATGTGAAGATGAAATAAGGGGTTGAGCAATAGTTTGACTATTGCTTAGTAAAAGCAGCAATCGCCTTATCCGTGGCTTAAATCCAATCCTTGTCGTCATTCAGCCGGCAACCGCGCTGTCAACCATTTACCAATATCGACAATTTCCTCTGGGCTGAGAGTATGTTGGATATGATAACTATGCCATTCAACGGGATAGCCCAGTTTTTCCAATTCAGCACGACTGCGTTCAGCTTGGGAGAATAAAATAACCGGATCCCATTGCCCATGTGCCATAAAAATAGACGTTTTACGATTAGTCGCATGAATTTCATTTTCCACCGTGTCAGCTAAAGGCAAATAAGTCGACAATGCCATAATGCCAGCAAGTGGAACAGGATAGCGCAAACCGGTATGCAAGGCAATCGCGCCCCCTTGAGAAAAACCTGCTAAAACAATGCGTTGTGCAAAAATACCGCGTTCGATTTCATTGGCCACATAACGACACAGGATTTGTTCCGAATCACGTATACCTTCAGCATCTTGTTGCGCGGTTAAATCCATACCTAATACATCATACCAACCCGGCATAATCATACCACCATTAATGCTAATCGAACGCTGTGGCGCATGGGGAAAAATAAAGCGCGTGTGATCCGTCATTTTTTTCGGTAAGGCAGGCAAAATAGGTTTAAAATCATGCCCATTGGCACCTAAACCATGCAACAAAATCACAGAAGCAGTGGCCGGTTTTGGGGGTTCAATAATAACTGCGTTAGTATTCATTCTTTATCCGTTATCCGTTATTTGTAATTCGTAATTTTGCCTCGTTTTACGTTCCAACTTTAGTTTGCCATATTGCAATTTAATAATTCAAACTAAAATTTTAACTCCAAAATCAAACGAGCGCATTCCCAAAAAAAGGGTCATTATCAATCTCAATCAGGCCTTCGCAAAATAAATTTGGAACGAAAATCAGGCCGATGCAAAATAAATTTTAAACGAAAATCGGGCACGGCACTGTTGTTAAGTAAGTACAACTCAACTAAGATTGATAATAAGCCTTTTTTTAGAAATATGTCCAATCAAACTAAAGTTTGAATTCCAATTTTTTACGAGAGTTTGAACTCCAATTTTTTAGGAGAAGCTGAAATGAATTATAAATTGAAGTATTTTATAACCTTACTCAGCACAACTGTGTTGGGCAATCAAGCGCTGAACGCAGAACCCTCAGATATCCCTCAAAACAATGACTCATTTTTAGGTAAATTGGGGCCCTCTAATCACACTGCGCCTGGTGTGTTCCATTTTTCACAATCCCACTATCATATTGATGAAAACAGCACCAAAGCGGCCAAAATCACCGTCAATCGGAGTCATTGCAGTAGTGGTAGTCCCCCAGTTTCCTTATCGTATGCCACGACTCAAGGTACAGCACAAAAGGGTAGCGATTATCAACCCGTGAAAGGCAGATTAAGTTGGGGAGCAATGGCGAAAGGTGATTGTTTTCCAAGGCAATTTGAAATACCCGTGATGGATGATATCGCATTGGAAGGCAATGAAACCGTCAACTTAAACCTGAGCGCCCCCTTTGGTGGTGCCGTGATTGGGGAAAGTGAAGCCGTCTTGACGATTGTTGATGATGATATCCAAGGCCATGAAGGCAGTATTATCGCTTTCCCAGCTACCCCCTTAACCGTTTCTGAGGAAGCCGGCTTTGCTACCGTAACCGTTCACCGCACAGCTTGCCATCACAGTTTACCACTACCCGCCTCCGTTTCCTATCACACAACGAATGCCAGTGGTGAGAGTACCGGCACAGCAAGCGTCGGCCATGATTATAAAGGTGTCAACGGGGTACTGAGTTGGGGAATCGATCCGGCTGAGAATTGTGGGCCTCGCCATTTTAGGGTACCCATTGTGGATGATAGTGTCGTTGAAAATGACAAAACCGTTCAAGTGCATCTTAGCCATGTCAAAGGAGCGCAACTTGGGCAAAGTGAAGCAACGCTCACGATAATAGATAATGACATCAATAGCGGCCCAGGGGTTTTGAGCTTTTCGCGTTCTCACTATCGTGTCACTGAGGGGCTGCCCTTAGCAACAATTACAGTCAATCGAACAGACTGTGGGCCCGGAAGTCCTCCTGTATCCGTCTCTTATGGCTGCCATCATGGCACCGCTACTCAGCTTGATTCTCAAACCGTGACAGGCACCTTAACTTGGGAAGCGATAGGGGATTGTAGGCCTCAACAGTTTGAAATCCCGATCAAGGATGATAGCGTGTCTGAAAAGAGTGAAACACTCAACATACAACTGAGCCAAGCAACGGATGGTGCAAGCATTTCCGAGGGCAAAGCCACGCTCACGATCAGTGATAATGACTTTACCAAAGCGCCCCCCATAGCTCGCGATAACCCAGGGACTTTCAGTTTTTCCAGAACCCATTACCCCGTTCAAGAACAGAATAGCACAGCCACCATTTTAGTGAACCGTACCAGTTGTGGGCCCGACAGCCCACCAGCAACGGTAACGATAACAACAAGTAAAGGTACAGCTACCGCGCATCACGATTATACGCCCTTGAATGCCACTCTCCATTGGGGTACCACACTCACGGAACAATTCAATGGCGATTGTGAACCTTGGTATGTTTCCATTCCCATACGGGATGATACAACCTTTGAAAACAGCGAAACGATTGGATTGCATCTGAGCGAACCCACTGTGACACCACTTTGTCAATCCTCTCATACCCAGACAGCCGAATCGCGTTTATCAAATGGCGCAAGATTCTTTGAAAGCGATACCGGATTAGCCAACCCCTGCACACCGGGAGAAGCACAATTAGGTATTGACTCTGCCATCTTAACGATTATTGATAACGATGGAAGCCAGCTTGGTTTTTCAGAAGCCCAATATCAGGTTAATGAAAACGCTCAAAAAGCCCAGATCACGCTTACCCGTCAGGGAATCGGCTGCAAAGCAGACGCGATCCCATTGCCCCCAGCATCAGTCTCGTATAGCACCCATCAACCCAGTACTGCCGCATCAGGAAGCGATTATGTCGCCACAAGCGGCACACTACGTTGGGGAGACACAGCAAGCGGTAACCATTGCGGCCCGCGACAGTTTGAAATCCCCATACTCGATGATCCCCTGTTTGAAGAACCTGAAACGATTCAGCTCAAGCTTTCAACAGCCAATGGCGCAAGCAACCGTCAAAGTCAAGCACGCCTCACCATTATTGATAATGAGACAACCGGTACAGGGCCAGGCGGTTTCAGTTTCTCTCAAGCGCGCTATCAAGTCATTGAAAACAAAGGCTTTACTACCCTTACCGTGAATCGCACAGAATGCGGTGACACCAGTCCAGTTGTTTCAGTCTCATACCACAGTTCTCCCAGCACAGCGACTTCAATGGAAGACTATCAGAGCGTTAGCGGCACATTAACTTGGGCCGACAGCCCCTACGGCGATTGTCGGCCCAGAAGCTTTAATCTGAGCATCAAGGATGATAATGAATTTGAAGGTTTAGAAACCGTGAATTTAACGCTAAGCAATCCAACCGGTGGCGCGAATATTGGGCAAAGCCAAGCCAGCGTAACCATCCTGGATAATGAACCAGAACCGACTGAAAATAATGAGACAGTCAATCGGCCCTCACCTGCGGAAAACACAGCAAGACGCGCCAATCAAGTGAATACAGGCAAGCCTCAGGCCCAAGTGCAATTCATAAACTTACAACCGCACTATCTCATCGGCAATACTCGACAGGCCCCTGCCGTCATCAAATTGCAAGTCTCTCATTTAGAAACGGTTGATTTATGGATAGCCGTCCAGATGGCAAACACAGGCCCCTTGTACTTTATGACGAATAAAGCACAAGCACCCTTTAGCCTAACCCCCCAAGCGTACCAACGCGCCTTATCGGCAGGGAACCAAACTTATGAATTATTCACCTTCCCATCATCCCCCCCGATAGGGCAATACACGTTTTACGCCTTATTGGTAGAACCCGGCCACAATCCCTTAGAAAGCGGTGAAGAGGTTTATCGGTCAAATTTAGTCATAAGAGAAACAGAATGCTTGATACCGAAATAGAAATAACAGGCTATCACTCAAGTTTTCTCCTTACCCAAACAATAACGACAAGGAGCCTATCTAAAAAAGGATTTAAACCACTAACGACAAGGATTGTATATAAGATTTCACATTTATCCGAAGATAAATATGAAATACCGTTTTTGCGCGCAAAAACTCGTGAAATGGATTAAAAACCGGTGCGGAGCGATATCCAACCCTTCATATACAATCCCTGTCGTTCACGCTAAAGTTGATGCAATGAGATGAATAGTCACACAGAAAACAACCCAGATAAACCGTTTCAGTTCGATGTAGTCACAGTCAACACACGGGGTGAAGTTACCCACCACGAGCATAAACAAGCCTATTACCAAATCACAGATTTAGACAATGAGATTAAGTTAGAAATGGTTTATATTCCAGGTGGCCATTTTATGATGGGTTCACCTGAGGATGAAAAAGGGAGAGATGATAATGAAGGGCCCCAACACAGTGTCACAATAGCCCCCTTCTATATGAGCAAATATCCCATCACCCAAAGCCAATATCAAAGCGTGATGGGTGAGAACCCCGCCAAGTTTCAAGGGCAAAATCACCCCGTTCAACGGGTTTCATGGTCAGATGCCGTAATGTTTTCTGAAAAATTGTCCCAGAAAACCGGCAAAATATATCAATTGCCAAGTGAAGCCCAATGGGAATATGCTTGTCGTGCCTTCACCTCAACTCCCTTTTACTTTGGCGACACAATAACAACGGCATTAGCTAACTACAAAGGCCATTCAACCTACCGTGCTGAGCCAAAAGGCGTTTATCGGAAAGAAACGACTGAGATCGGTATTTTTCCACCCAATAGCTTTGGACTGTACGATATGCACGGCAATGTTTGGGAATGGGTTGCAGATGCTTGGCATGACAATTATAAAGGTGCACCTTCTGATGGTTGTGTTTGGGCAGAAGGTAAGGAACCTGCTAATGCTCCAGTACGTGGCGGAGCCTTGTACCGCCCCGCTTCGGACTGCCGTTGCGCGAATCGTCTTAAACACTCTACCGATATCCGTTGTCAAAATATTGGGTTTCGTATCGTGTTATAAATATTCAGTAGAGACGCACTGCCGTGCGTCTCAATGCCACCCTTTTTTAAATTATTTTTCTGACTACCTTGGAATCTATTCAATGAAATCACTTTCTGTTTTTGGCACTTCCTCAGATGCCGGTAAAACAACCCTAGTCATGGCCTTATGCCGCATTTTTGTTGAACAGGGATATCGTGTGGCCCCTTTTAAAGCGCAAAATGTGTCTAATAATTCGGCTGTTAGCGATGATGGCCGTGAAATTTCACGCGCTCAATTTTTTCAGGCAGAAGCGGCAAAGATAGCAACCTCCTATCATCTCAATCCAGTGTTATTGAAATCGCATGGCAAAGGTTCGGTGCAAGTGGTTGTCAATGGTGAAATTTATAAAAGTCAGGGGGTTGAAGGCTATTATCAAGAATTAGATAGCCTCAAAATTCATGTGAAAGCCGCTTTTGAACATCTGCTTAAGCACTATGATTTTGTCATCGCAGAAGGGGCCGGTTCGCCGGTTGAATTAAATTTATTACAGAAAGATTTATCAAATACCTTTATTGCACAAACCTTTAATACCAAAACGCTGTTAGTGGCCGATATTGAACGCGGTGGCGTGTTTGCCTCGGTGTACGGTACGATGGCTTTGTTAGAACCCCAATTACGCCAGAATTTGATAGGGGTGATTATCAATAAATTTCGGGGTGATATGCGTTTTTTTGAAGAAGGCCGTAAAATCATTGAGGAACGTTTTCAGATTCCCGTGTTAGGCGTGGTGCCCTTTCAACCACTGAACATCAATATGGAGGATGCTTATTCCTTACAAAATTACCAGCAACGCTTGGGTGACGAAAAATTATCGGTTGCGGTTATCGCTTATCCAAGTCTCAGCAATTACGATGATTTAGATCCCTTAATGGCTGATGAAGAGATTCGCGTTGAAATCATTCAAACTTATCAATCCCTTTCAACTTTTGATGTCGTACTCTTGGTAGGCAGTAAAACAACGATTCGTGATTTGCAATGGCTCAAAGCGACAGGCTTATTTGCCGAAATTTTACGTTTTCAAGGACATATTTTTGGGATTTGTGGCGGTTATCAAATGCTGTTTTCTCGTCTCGACGATCCCCAAGCTTATGAATATGAAACACCGATTCAAGAAACCGGTTTAGGTTTCATTGCTGATACGGTGACTTTTCAGAGTGATAAAATCCTAAAACGTGGACAATATCAGGCCTTTGGGCAAACAGTGTCAGGTTATGAAATTCATTTAGCCAGAGCGGAAAAGTACCCCTTATTTTATGAAGACGGTAGAATAGCCGGTACGCATTTACACGGCATTTTTGACAATGATGCGTTTCGCACCGCTTGGTTCCAGAAAATTTGTCCTCGTTACCAGGGATATAGTTATCAAACTTATCGGGAAATGCAATTACAACATTTTGTGGACATGATCAAAACGCATGTTGATTATGAAACCCTCTTAAGCGCGTTGAAAGCGTAATCCGTTTTTTTGAGATTGCGTTGTTGTTGGCTTAACGAGTAAAAATGTGACACCTAAAAATGGCAATCACTTTTACTACCCATTAATATTTGTTTATATTTAATCACCTGTCAAAGGCTGCGATTAAAAGTGGGCGATCATCCAAAATAAATTTTGGACTCCAAAAAAACCAATGTCGGAATCCAAAATTTATTTTGGATGACTTTTTATGACTTGATTTTCACCCCGCACTTTTAATCGCCCTCCCTGTCAAACTCATCAAAAATCGCTTTTCTGAACTCGCAAAATGATAGGATTTTTCCCCTTTTCAAAAAAAATTGATATAAAATTTAAGAATATAGTACAGATTACACTAGACATAAGCTTATCTTATCTATTAGAAAAAATATTTTAAATTCACAACAGCCAGTCAAATGACTTAAAATTTTACAATATCGCTCAGATATTAACTTATAACTTGTGTGAACAGATGAACGGTTTTAGGCATCAGAAAGGCCTCAATTGATGAATTTAATCTTTTCTGATTCACAACATTTTATGAAATCGTCATCTATTTATACGACAATGGAGAAAAATAAATGTGGATGAAACAAACGATTGGAGAACAACGTCAGATCATGACCGCCTTATTTGAGCCGGCCCTGCTTAATTTATCTAAAGTTTCTGTCGTCGTCTGGTCAGATTTAGACAGTTTGGACAAAGTCTTAAGTACACATTTCGCTTCTATTCCACATTGCCATTTAGTTTATGCTGTTGATAAATTTGGCAAACAAATCAGTTCTAATGTCAGTAGCAACGGTATTGATAATAGTTATCGTAATCAGGATTTATCAAGACGACCTTATTGTGTCAGTTTATATCCTAAACGACATTTTACGTTGTCTTCTGTGTATATCAGTCACACCACTGGCCGCCCTTGTATCAGCGCACTGCAACCCGTGATGGAGGGGCAACAATTTCTGGGTCTTGTCGCAGCCGATTTTGATATCCGTCATTTACCGTTGTCTATCAATTCTAAAACGAGTTCTTATGGACACCACCACTACAACCCTGTCAACAAACCAAAAAGGCAACGTCGCGTTACTAATATTTTTGATAAGTACCAAGATGATATTCAGGGCATCTTAAACAAACTCATCAGCAAGCATGGTGTGTTTCACGTCATGATTCATTACACCAGTACTCAAGTCCTGTTGTGGCAAATGGACGATCCTTATGAATATGCTATTTATGAGATAGAACAACTACTTGATCCTGATATGTATCTGGTTTATCCACGTTGTTCTTATCCGGACAAAGCGAAGGTTTCTACTCGAACAGTCCAACAGGTACTGAAACGCTTTCGCACTTTGCGATTAGCTGATGATAGCATTTATTTACGTTCCGGTTCTCTAAATATTATGAATGCTATGGTAGGTTTGACTTTTTCTTGTGAGGGCACTGAATATTGGCAGACAGAGGAATTTTTAGGCAAAGACATTTGTGATTGGTTTGAAACAAGGCCAGTGAATGGTAATGAACCTCGACATTTCCTTAATGTCAGTCATCCCGCTAACATTTCCAATTTTCAACTTCAGAGTTGTCATTTCTAGTAGCTCACTTTGGAAAAGAGCCACGGCTCACCTCTCCTCGTAATACACAACTTGCTTATGGTGGGAGCCCATAAGCCTCAATCCAAATAGGCGTTGCAAACTTGAGTTTTTCAGTTATCAGTTATCAGTTATCAGTTATCAGTTATCAACGCCTTGATATCCCGTATTGGAAAGGCCAACATATTTAATCTGACAAACTATGGAAGTTCCAAAAAAATAAATCCCAAAAGGCAAATTCAAGCCGGTTTGGTTAATTTCTCTCATTCTCTGCGGCTCTGCGGCTCTGCGTGAGCCTACAGTTTGTTACAAATTATTTAGACGTTATTTTGTAGATTTTATGTAGTGGCAGACTTGCTGCCCCCCTTTAGTGAAATTATTTTTTTGAACATCTATAATTGCAAACTCAAGTTGGAACCTACAAGTTTAATCACTCAATTCGCAAACTCAAGTTTGCATTCCCAAGTCGTAGGCGATTTATCGCCTCAATTCGCAAACTCAAGTTGGAACGTACAATTCTAGAGAATTGGAGTCATAAACTTGAGTACTTTCGTTTGTGGGCAACGCCTACCCGACTGATAACAACTGAAAACCATGCTTTTAACCCTTACGACGACACATTCACCCGCCACCGATTTAGGTTTTTTGCTGCATAAACATCCTAATCATGTTCAATCCTTTAATTTATCTTTTGGGCAAGCGCAGGTATTTTATTCTGAAGCCGATAAAGATCGTTGCACCGCAGCCTTGTTATTGGATATTGATCCGATTGGTTTAGTACGTGGACGACATAGGGCTTCTGGAGAAAGTGGTTTGTTGGCGGAATATGTGAATGATCGGCCTTATGTCGCTTCCTCGTTTTTAAGCGTTGCCATTTCAAATGTTTATGGCAGTGCCTTATCAGGCCGCAGTCAGGAACGGCCTGAATTAGTAGACAAAAAAATCCCTTTAACGGCAAAAATCTCCGTACTGCCTTGCAAAGGCGGAGAAGGTTTACTCAAACGTTTGTTTGAACCGCTGGGTTATCAGGTTTCGGCAAAACGTCATCCTCTTGATGAACAATTTCCTGAATGGGGAAACAGTGCTTATTTTACCGTCACACTCCAAGCGACTTGTCGCTTGCAAGATTTGCTGGCACATATCTATGTACTGGTACCCGTGTTGGATAATGAAAAACATTATTGGATTGGTGAAGAGGAAGTCGAGAAATTATTACATCATGGTAGCGATTGGCTGGCACATCATCCTGAAAAAGCTTTGATTGCGAAACGTTATTTAAAACATCAAGAGCGTTTAACACGTCAAGCCTTAGCCAGATTAGTTGATGAAGAGGAACCCGATTTTGAAGCGAATGAAGCGCGGCGTGATGAACAAGAAACGACTATTGAGGAGAAAATCAGCCTGAATGAACAACGACTTGGCACCGTTGTCGCAGCCTTAAAAAGCAGTCAAGCGAAACGTGTACTTGATCTTGGCTGCGGTGAAGGCAAATTGCTGCAAGCCTTAATGAATGATAAAGGCTTTGAAGAAATCGTGGGCGTTGATGTGTCTCATCGCGCCCTAGAAATAGCAGACCGGCGTTTACATCTGGATAGACTGCCAGAGGCGCAAAAAGCGCGTCTTAAATTGATACAAGGTTCACTGACTTATCGCGATAAACGCTTATATGGCTATGATGCCGCAGCCGTAATAGAAGTCATTGAACACTTTGATTTAGCCAGATTGTCTGCTTTTGAACGGGTATTATTTGAATGGACACGCCCAACCACAGTGATCATCACCACACCGAATATCGAATACAATGTGAAATTTGAAAATCTACCCGCTGGGAAATTACGCCACAGTGATCACCGTTTTGAATGGACACGTCTTGAATTTCAAAGCTGGGCGAAAGACATTGGGGAGAGATTTGGGTATTCAGTGCGGTTTTTAGCGATTGGTGAAGAAGATGGGATAGTCGGAGCACCGACACAAATGGGGATATTTAGTTTAACTCATTGAATATAAATATAAAATACAGAGTAAAATGGATAAACTTGCTTCGCTTCGTTACTTCGTTTAACGAAGCGAGTTTATCCGTTGTACTCTTTTTTTAGACATTGATAGGTAGGGGCCTCCTGTGAATAGCCTTAGCAGCCACCTGGGGAAAACTCAATTCTCACAACTATTCCCTCTTGCGCCTAAACTCAAATTGCTTAATGGGGCTCCAAGTCGTTTTTCTCGGAACAGTGACATGACTTCCATTTTCGGTAAGCTACTGCTTATCACTAATCTGGCGCGCCCTGTCCAACTGG
>JAYQWI020000154.1:0-17192 GCA_035871815.2 Candidatus Parabeggiatoa communis | reverse complement strand
CCGAAACAGGATTCATAGAAAAACTCGGTTTGCGTTTAGCATTATAAACGGCTAAGTAGGTAAACAAAAGTCTTTTAACATTCTCAAAAAATTTCCCCTACCCCCCCTTTGCCAAAGAATTCGTAAAGGGGGGGAAGGGGATTTAAATTCCCTCGCCCAATCATCCCGCGCCACATCAACGCCAACGTTTTGGGAACATAAAGAGCAAATTGATAAGCCATTTCCACATTTTCACGCCTAAATATTTTCACTCATTGAAAAACCCATTCTTGTTGTTGACAAGTCTAACGAATAAGAGCCGTCGCCGAGGCTGTCGTGGTGCGTCGCTCTGATAAAATCAAACCAAGCAAATCATTCAATGAATCTTGAATTGGTAGTGATTTTAGAATTGATAAATCCCAAAGGCTTTTTTGGGTGTTGAAGTCGAAATTCCACTGGATGCACTGTATGTCAATCATATTGTGGTCGTCAGCACGGGAGATGTTTATCCGATATATTTGCAGTGCATGGTACTAGTACTCTGTGAATGTTACGGGCCGGGCATATAGTTTATAAGTATATGAAAATTCTATAATAAAAATATTACCCCTCCAAACAAACTTGACGATGTACTAGTCAGTACAACGGATTATGGGATTAGTGCGGATTGTTTTAGGGCATAAATGAAAAATTGGACTATTTTGACGCGAAGCATTTTTGTGCAACTTTAACTCTTAAATCTTGCAGGATTCATTTCTCACAATGAATAAACATAAAATACTCTTTTTGTTGGTTATTATACTGATTGTAGTGGTTTGTTTGAGTACCATTCCTTATTGGACGGGTATTGAAGCAGAACGGCAGTTTACGCATTTCAATGAATCATTTTATCCAACGGTGAATTTAAAGCCACTTGATACGACTTATCAACGGGGTTGGTTTCACTCAAAGGCTGAAACGCTTGTTGAAACTTTGGGCTTTTCTGATGTAGGCGCTAATCAACAGCGTTTGCTTTTGGTACATGAGATTGATCATGGCTTTATGCCGCTACAATCGGTTTTGATTCGGACGACTTTGTATCCGAGCACTGATGTTGATGCTGCCTTGAACAAGCCAGAGTCTGAGGAAGAGGAGGGTAGCCTTTTAGAAGTGCGTACTGCGATACAGGTTAATGGGGATAGTGTGAGTATAGTCAGTATGCCGACGCTGGCAATTAATGATAAGAATGCGCGTTTACAATGGCAAGGCTTACAAGGTAGGGTGTACGTTAAACCGCACACTAGAGTACACGCTGAGATGTCTATACCACAAATACAGTTGGAGACGGATCAAGGCGAGATCGTGATACAAGGCGTGATGCTCAATGCTGAACTGCAACCCAATCAGGGCGTTTTGATGTCGGGCAGGGGGAGTCTGAGTATTGCCGATGTACAATTGAAGGGTAAACAAACGTCTTTTGTTAAGCTTGAAGGGATCAAGTTGGAGGGCAGTAATCATGTTGAGAACGATTATTTAAGCGTTTTGCTGAAAACGGGGTTGCAACAAATAGAAATTGAAACGGAACGTTATGGGCCGGGTTATAGTGATTTTGAATTACATCATTGGCATCTGCCAACTTTAAGTCGTATTAAAAACATCGTGACTGAAATACGAAATCAGGGATTGTCTCCACAACAACAAACTAATGTGGCGATGTTCAAATTAATGCCAGAGGGGGTGGCCTTGTTAAAACAAAGCCCAGAATTGGCTATGACTCGTTTGCATTTTATAACTAACGAAGGTGAATTACAGGGCACTGTGCGGCTCAAAATGGAACCTTTTGATAGCCATATCTTTGCTTTATTGATGAACCCGTCTATGCTATTAAACGCTTTGAATGCAGAAGTTGATCTGCAAATTTCCCAATCTCTGTACAATTGGACACAAGAGTCGTCGTTTGAGACGGCACGTCAAAATCGCCTTGGACAATACCTGAAAACTTTGTTGTCCCAAGGGATTTTGATACCGGCAGCGGATCAATCAGACTCCTATCGTAGCCAAATACAGTTGAAAGAAGGGGTATTAGAAGTGAATGAGCAACAATTACCTCTTGCAACCCTTTTAAATCATGCCAAGTAAAACATTTTAAAGGGTACACAATGGTGAATCGCTGTTGCCAATCTTGCCAATCCTGATTTTGTACGATTACAAACCGTCAAACATAAGAACGCCTAAACTATTGAACACCTAAATCCCTAAACGTCTAATCACGCCATTCTTTCAACTTCTTCGGCAACCACGACATAACGTCGATTATCACTATAAGTACAAGGATAGCAACTGACTAAAGTTAAACGTCGATTTAAGCTCGGTTCAACCAAATAAGTATTTGTTTTATCAACAATATAAATGGCAGAAACTTTATAGTGCCAGCGTCCACTGCGTAAAGATTCCAGCACTAACATATCGCCTGGTTTTAATACCTTTAAAAAAGCAAAATAGGTGTCACGATGCACAGCATTCAGTACGCTATTGCCTAATTCCCCGGGCAAAACGCTACTGTCCGAATGTCCCAATGCGAAAGCCGACATACCTTTATTGGTATGGGAAAGGACGATTTGTTCCACGTTCAAGCGGGGTACAGATAAACGTGCAAGGGGCAAAGTATTTGCCCAAGGCCAAGGTTTAACTTGACGACCACTGGCCCGAGTGCGTACCCATGCTGTGTGCAGCAAGCCATGCGCTAACCAAGCTTGGACGTATAGTTCTTTACCTTGACTGAATTGCCATGTTGTCGTGCATAAGACAATTCCAATAATGATGCTACCCCATCTGAGAGGTTTTTTCATGGGAGCGTTACCAATAGGCGGGTTGCGAAATCACTCACTATTTAGAGATGAAAGTCTTTTGAAATATAACCTAAAAATGGCAATTACTTTAATTTTTATCTGTATGAGGAATTTGCAAAACTCACACGAGCAACAATAAATCAATAACTTACACACTCATATACTCGTAAATCATTGTTTTATAGTTTAGGCTTAAGAGTTTTGCAAGAGGCTCTTATGATTTAAATAATCGGTTTTCATTTCACCATTTGATGAGTTTAATAATAAAACGGAATTGTTAAAAATTTTAGAACTAATTTGTTAAGTGAAATAGTCAACTTTTTAATTGCGATTTTTAGGTATTAATATTTTTTAAAATCAAATCGTTGATTTACTTGCATTGTGACTTTCACGAGCATTTTATTTCGCAACCCTGTAATATTTAGTTCAGCTAACTCATTTCAATTAACCCGATAACAACAACACAATACCGATGAGTACAACAGAAACACCCACAGATGCCAGGAGGCTTAAACCTAAAAAATTAAGCAAACTGATAAGTGGTGAGGATTGTGTACTTGATTTAGCTGTACTCATAAGAACTCCCTAATGTTAGAAAATCATCCAGTCTACGTTTTTCAGATATATCAAATAAATAATTAATTTTTTAAAGTTGTACCAAGACAACTCAAAATATGAAAAACTATAGTATGAAATACCAACACCTTTTAAGCAAGAGTCTTGCCGTTATCCGTTATCAGTCATCAGTTCCACGCAAAAGTATTTGCTTAAAAAACGTTTGCGTGGAAATCAGTTATCATCAATAAGATAGACAAGGCGGTTGCCCAGCCATCTCCGTTATCAGTTATTGGCTATATTACAACAAAACATCAACTGGCTTTTGAGATATGATGTATTGAGCTAGGTTAAAATCGACACAATATTATAAATAGCAAACGCAGACTATTGTGAGGAGATATTATGACAATACAGGGGCAGAATATGGCAAAAAAATGGAATTGTTCATGAATGATTTTAAATTCCTCAATGTGAAGAACGAAAAATTAAAAATATAATAAAAATTGATAAAATCACACACAATCAAGATTGTTTTATCACGTCATTGTATTTAATCCTAGTCGCAATCCTCATTATCAGTTCATCATTTTGTAGACAAAGATAGGCTAATCTTGGCGAGTGATGGCCTTGTGAATTTTAGGTAATTTGTTGCCCTTGGACATCACAAATCTCAATATTTTGATGTTATAGCCTAAAATTTTTGCATAGCGAAAACTTTAACCTCAATGCCATTCCATTAATTAAGTTAAGGGCAAACACACAGGTTTGCCCCTACGCAATCGTATTGATCTTTAGCCTATAACTGATTTAGCTTTGCGAATCTTCGGTTCCACGCCAACGTTTTTTAACAAAAACTTTATTTCACGCAAATGTTTCGAGGAGCGAAACTTTGGCGTGAAATGTGGAATTGATAATTGTTCATTGATAACTGATTTCCACGCAAAAATTTTTTTAACAAAAACTTTATTTACACGCAAATGTTTCGAGGAGCGAAACTTTTGCGTGAAATGTGGAATATGATAACTGTTCGAGGAGTTTATGATGGGTCGTCGCATTGCGATTGTTGAAGATGAGCCGGCCATTCGAGAGAATTATGCCGCAGTCCTACGCCGGCAAGGGTACGATGTCAACACTTATAGTAATCGCCTAGAAGCTATGCAAGCCTTTCATGCTCGCCTACCTGAGCTAGTGTTGTTAGACATTGGATTAGAAGATGAAGTTGAGGGTGGCTTTGATTTGTGTCGAGAACTACGCACACTATCACCTTATTTACCCATTATTTTTTTAACAGCACGAGATAGCGAATTTGACACCGTGTCGGGATTACGTTTGGGAGCGGACGACTATTTAACGAAAGACATCAGTTTGCCCCATTTATTGGCACGGATTGCTGCCTTATTTCGACGTATTGATGCGTTGCGTACTCCCCCTACTAAAGAAAGTATTATAGAAAGAGGGGCTTTATTGATAGACAGTCATCGCTTGACAACCGCATGGCGAGGCGTGGCGGTGAATTTAACGCTGACAGAATTTTGGATAGTACACGCATTAGCGCGTTTTCCGGGACACGTTAAGCATCGTGAGCAATTAATGCAGGAGGCCAATGTTGTCGTTGATGACAGTACCATCACCTCGCACATTAAGCGCATTCGGAAAAAGTTTCTCAGTATTGATCCTAAATTTGGGGCCATTGAAACGGTTTATGGTATGGGCTATCGTTGGAATATTATCAATGAGCAATGATCAATTCCACATTTAGCGTAGCCGACCTTCGGTTCAGCGAAGCTAAATACCGTTTTTGTTAAAAAATGTTTACCTGAAAGTGAAACCCTCATCGTTATACATCCGTTTTTAAATGAATTTGGCTGAGCTTAATCAATTTAGGTCATAGAATGTTAGGAGTGAAAAAATAGATGACTATTGAAACCGTTAGAATTTCTGAAAAAGATAAGACTTATTTGATAATGTTGAAGCGTAAAACCGGTATTCAAAATTGGAATGTATTATGTCGCTGGGCCTTTTGTGTTTCCTTAAGTGAGCCTTCTATCCCACCTAAAGAAAAGCTGCAAAGTGATAGTCCAATAGAAATGACTTGGAAGGTTTTTGGTGGAACACATGCGGATGTGTATTTCGCTTTGTTGGTGCAACGGTGTCACCAGGAGGGTTTAACAATCTCTCCTAAAGTATTAAATGAGCAATTTAAATTACATCTTCATCGAGGTATCGCCTTTTTGGCGACTAATCCGAAGTTAAACAGTATTACGAGTTTATTTGAATTGACGAATAATCCATCAATATAGTGTTTTCACTTGGATAGGTAAAAAAAAGCCTCAGTTTGGTAAACCTTAGCGGTTTATCTTAAAATGCCTTACCACTTATCAGTTTCTAAAAAAGAGTACTTTGAAACTTCGTTACGGAACGCATATCACGAAAATAAACTAATAAATCATTGATATTATTTGGTTTATTCGATTAACACCAAAATTAGTGTAGCTTTACTTCGTTTCAAAGTACTCGCTTTTCAATGACTTTTCACATTTAGCTTCGCTGGCCTTCGGCTCACGCAAAAGTTGCGCGAAACTTTAGCGTGAAAGCGTGAACGGAAGATCGGCTACGCTAAATACCGTTTTTGCGCGCAAAAACTTCTTAAGTGAAAAACAAAACTGATAGGTGGTAAGCTTAAAATACTTTTAAAATAATAGGGTATTTTGTTTTTCTTCAATCTAAATAAAAGTCGCTTTCGCTCCTGCTACAAACAGGCGACTACAAACAATGAGAGGTATCGTGTGGAAAATATTGTGATTGTGGCAGCAGCACGAACGGCCATAGCTAATTTTAATGGGAGTCTTGCTAATGTGTCTGCCACTAAATTGGGGGCATCGGTGATTGCAAATTTATTGCAACGGACGGGCTTACAACCAGATCAAGTGGATGAAGTGATTTTGGGCCAAGTGTTAACCGCGGGTGTTGGGCAAAATCCAGCGCGTCAGACGACAATTGAGGCTGGTTTGCCCGTTTCTGTGCCAGCGATGACGATTAATAAAGTTTGTGGGAGTGGTTTAAAGGCCGTTCATTTAGCAGCTCAGGCAATTCGTTGTCAGGATGCCGAGATTATCATCGCGGGGGGGCAAGAGAATATGAATTTGGCACCCCATATTTTGCCTAAGTCTCGCATGGGGCAACGCATGGGTGATTGGACGATGCCCGATAGTATGATAGTCGATGGTTTGTGGGATATATTCAATGACTATCACATGGGCTGTACAGCTGAAAATATTGCCGATCAGTACCAGATCAGTCGGGAAGAGCAGGATACCTTTGCGGCGACTTCTCAACAGAAAACCGAGGCTGCTCAAAAGGCGGGTTATTTTGATGAAGAAATTGTGCCGATTGAAATGCCACAACGTAAAGGTGATCCGATAGTATTTAAAGTGGATGAATTCCCGCGTCATGGCACAACCGCAGAAACGTTAGCAAAATTACGGCCAGCCTTCAAAAAAGAAGGTAGCGTGACGGCCGGCAATGCGTCTGGCCTTAACGATGGGGCAGCAGCTGTCATGGTAATGACAGAACGTCGAGCCAAAGCGTTAGGATTGACTCCAATGGCGCGTATTGTTTCTTATGCCAATGCCGGTGTTGATCCTAAAATCATGGGGACTGGCCCTATTCCTGCCACGCGCAAGTGTTTGGAAAAAGCGGGTTGGACAGCTCATGATCTGGATTTGATTGAAGCTAATGAAGCCTTTGCCGCTCAAGCGATATCAGTTAATCGCGAATTAGGTTGGGATTTGTCTAAAGTGAATGTTAATGGCGGTGCGATAGCCTTAGGCCATCCCATCGGCGCATCAGGCGCACGGATATTAGTGTCCTTGTTGCACGAAATGGTACGTCGTGATGCCCATAAAGGTTTAGCAACGCTGTGTATTGGAGGTGGACAAGGCGTTGCTCTCGCCGTCGAACGTTCTTAATTCTGTCATATTCAATGTCATTGATTGATTTCAAAAGAACAATACCCATAGCCTCTTTATACTCGATGTTCTTTTTAACGCACTGATTTATAAAGTATTTTATAAAATAAAAACAAACACTTAATTATTCGAGGCCTATCCACGCTTAAGCCCCCGTTTTTACGAAAAAAGAGAACATCGAGTTATATCAATCAATGACTTAGGTGTAAGTGACAAAAACATCGAAGAGGCCTCCTGTGAATAGCCTTTTAGGCAAAAACAAGACGAAATTTGCGATAAAAGGTATAATAATTCGGCTTTAATTTTAAATTTGACAAAGCCTTATGACTTGGATTGTACCGCTTACTTAATAAACCATGCCAGTTTTAAAAATCAATGTCTTACAGTGACGCTTTATTGAGGCCTTATTTTCACAATAAAGCAGCTTCTATGCACAAATGTTCGCAAAGAACTGATAACTGATAACTGATAACTGATAACTGAAAAAGGAGAATAATCAATGACAAGTCGAGTTGCCTTAGTCACAGGGGGCACTGGAGGAATAGGTACTGAAATTTGCAAAGCCTTGGCTAACAAGGGTTGCCGTGTCGTCGCCTCTTGGTTGCCAGGTGTTGATGATGGAGAGGCTTGGCAAACTAAACTGAAAGAAGAAGGCTTTGATTTTGCCATTGCTGGAGGTGATGTTTCTGATTTTGACTCAGCAGCAAAGATGGTTAAAGAAGCAGAGACAAAAGTGGGCCCAATTGAAATACTAGTCAATTGTGCCGGCATTACCAAAGATGGTTTTATGCACAAAATGAAGTCTGAGCAATGGGATGCTGTCCTGCATGTCAATCTTGATAGTGTCTTTAATGTCACTCGGCAAGTCATTACGGGTATGAGAAATCAAGGATTTGGGCGTATTATCAATATTTCTTCTGTCAATGGCCAAAAAGGTCAAATTGGACAAACCAATTATTCGGCAGCGAAAGCAGGTATGCATGGTTTTACCATGGCCTTGGCCCAAGAGTCTGCCCGTAAAGGGATTACTGTCAATACCGTTTCACCAGGCTATATTGCAACAAGCATGGTTGCTGCGATGGGTGAAAAGGTTGTCAACCAAATGATCGCGGAAATTCCGGTAGGGCGTTTAGGAAAAGCTGAAGAAATTGCGAGAGTAGTGGGATTTTTAGCGGCGGATGAATCAGGGTTTATTACTGGGGCCAACATTGCTATTAATGGTGGTATGCACATGGGTTAACTGATACTAACACAACTGAAAAGGTAAATATGATGCAAAATGAAGAAATGATCCAACAATGGACTAAAATCAACCAATCTGCAATGGAAGCCATTAAGGAATTGGGCGAAATCAATACCAAGGCCATGACTCGTTTGACACAGCGACAAATGGATATGGTCAACCTGTATATGGAAGAAGGTAGCAAGCAAATAGAAACGCTTAGCCAAGCTAAAGGGGCACCAGACATTGTTGCCGCTCAATCTCGTTGGTTTACTGAACTCAACGAGAAAGTGATGGATAATGCGCGCCAAACCGTGGAAGACTTGGTTAATGTCAAGGCAGAGTTCACTTCTTGGGCTGAAAAAGGGATGGATAAAGCAAAATCGGGTTTGTCTAAACCCGCCAGCAATACCTAACCCTAACAGCACATCCAAATAGAGTCTTCCAGATAAAGACGTTGGTCTAGGCTGCTAGCAAAATCAAAAGATTAGAAGCGACTTTTGCCCATTTTTTTTTCTGGAATACTAGAGTTAAAAATATTCCCCAACTTGTTGGGGATAGGAAGTAGCGCATATCCATTCGATGTTCAAGTTTTTGCGTGCAAAAATTTGAACCTCGAAACGATTTCTTTTGCTGGAAACTTTTTAAAAGGATAACGTTCTCATATAAGAAAAAGTCTTCTGAACTTATTGTATAGGTTATACTGATTTTCTGCGCGACTTCCATCGTTAAAAAAGAGAACTGTGTTTAACACAGTTTTTTTTTGCCATAATCGTTAAAATGGGCATTTTTCATTAGGCAACTCCAAAATCTAATAATATACCCATTTGCTACCCTTCAATTATTGAGAAAATGGGTGAACTATTAATTTTTTTGAGTTAATTAAATAGGACTGACACATTGACAAAGTGAAGATTTCAAAACGTCAGTACAAATAATTTGATAAAATTAATTTAAATAAGAGCTACATTAGCTCATTCAACGTTCTATGAACATATCAGAAAACGGCAGGCTTATAAATGTGCTAATTATTTATTTTCAGTCACTAAGGCCACTGACAATTGATAAATGATAACTGCTCAAAACCATGACGGAAAAAATAACCATTCTGATTATAGATGATGAAATCGTTTCTCGCTATACTATAGAAGCGCTCCTAGAATCAGAAAACTACACCCTACTTTTTGCTGAAAATGGCAAACAGGGCTTGGAAAAAGCCGAAGTGATGGTGCCAGATTTGGTTTTATTGGATGTAATGATGCCAGGCATGAACGGTTTTGAAGTGTGTCGGCACTTGCGTGCGAATCCACAGCTTTGCGCGTTACCCGTGGCAATGGTAACAGCTTGGGATGATCCTGTTGCTCGTCAACGTTGTTTGGATATTGGGGCAACAGAAGTCATTTGTAAACCCTTTAGCCGCAATGAATTACAGGCCCTCATAAACAAGCTAACGAACAAACCGCAAAAATGATGCGAAAACACTTGATTGGAAAACAACCATGTCCGAAAACAGTACCATTCTAATTGTAGATGACGAGATGGTTTCTCGCTATACGGTTGAAGTCTTACTTGCTCAAGAAGGCTATACCTTAGTCTTTGCTGAATGCGGAGAAGAGGCACTGGAAAAGGCAGTCAAATTAATACCCGATTTAATGCTACTTGATGTGATGATGCCCGGCATGGATGGGTTTGAAGTTTGTCAACGCTTACGTGCAAATCCACGTTTAGCCGAATTACCTATTGTCATGATAACGGCGCTTGATGATCGTGACTCACGTTTGCGTGGTATCGAAGCAGGTGCTGATGATTTTATGAGCAAGCCTTTTGATCGTGCGGAATTACGTGCCCGTGTCCGCACTATCACCCGTCTTAACCGTTATCGTCGTTTAATTGAAACGGAAGAAAAATTGGTTTATTTAGCCAACTATGATATGTTAACCAGTTTGCCCAACCGTAATTTGCTACTTGAACGTCTACGCCAAACCTTGACACATGCCAGTAGATCTCATCAAAATGTAGCTATAATGGCACTGGATTTAGATAATTTTCAAATGATTGACGATGGTGTTGGGCATGAAGTTGGTGATAACATGTTGCGTGAAATTGCACAACGCTTGACGCGAACAGTGTCTTCGCTGGGGGCAACCGTTGCACGATTGAGCGGTGATGAATTTGTCGTTGTATTTGATACAAATAATTTTGTTAAAGAAGTGAGTGAAATGGCACAACTGATGTTGGACAACATCAGCCAACAAATGACACTTTCTAATCATGAAGTGGTTATTACGGCAAGCATTGGCATAAGTGTTTACCCAAGCGATGGTGAAGAGGCCTCTGTTTTACTAAAGAATGCTAATACGGCTCTCGCCCGTGCCAAAGCCGCAGGTAAAAATACTTACCAATTTTTCACCACCGAAATGAATAAGGTAGCCCTTGAACGGTTGATTTTAGAAAATCAACTGCGTAAAGCATTAACACACAATCAATTATGTTTGTATTATCAGCCCCAGATCGACTCGAACAGTGGACATATTGTCGGTATGGAGGCTTTGTTACGTTGGCAGCATCCCAAATTAGGGTTACTTTCGCCGGGTAAATTTGTCCCAGTTGCTGAAGAAATGGGGCTCATTATACCTATTGGAGAATGGGTATTGCGAACGGCCTGTGAACAAAATAAAGCGTGGCAACGCGCAGGTTTTCCTCTCTTACGTGTCTCAGTGAATGTGTCCAGTCGGCAATTCCACCCCGCTAACTTATTGCAAACCGTCAAAGATGCCTTGACAGACAGCGGCCTTAATCCCCGTTATCTGGAATTAGAATTGACTGAAAGTATGCTAATCTCTGAAGAAGATAATTCAAAAAATAGCATTTTGAGCGTGTTGAAAGAATTAAAAGCGATGGGCGTACAGATTGCTATTGATGATTTTGGAACCGGTTACTCTTCTTTAAGTTATTTAAAACGTTTTCCCGTCAATACCTTGAAGATTGATCGTTCTTTTATTCAAGATATTGGTAAAAACGAAGATGATGCCGCTATTACGAGCGCCATTATTGCAATGGCACATAGTTTACGATTGTCCGTAGTTGCAGAAGGGGTAGAGAATTTAGTACAATTAGTCTTTTTGCAGGCACAGCAATGCGAAATCATTCAAGGGTATTTCTTTAGTCCACCTATATCAGTAGAAGATATGACAAATATGTTGCATCAATTCGGAAATAAATCGCTGATTAATTGTGAATCATAAATCAATCCGTCATAACAAAAACGCCTTTTGGTTGATTAAACCACTTTCTATCGTGTTTATTCATCAGCTTTTCACCGTCAAAATCAGTAACCATGCCTTATGGATGTTCCCCTTATAGGGCTTCGTCCTTGCCATCAAATTTGCGACATGTCAATATCCTAATAAGCTTGCTTTACGACTGACAAGCGTTTATTATGAACTATAATAATAGTTGAAATGAATGACAGTCTCGTGACTATTATACCAAAACGATTCTATTTATCGCGTGTTATACTCTAATCATAACCATCCTCTTTTGCTAAGGAGAAAATATTATGGAATATTTTAAGCCACAATACATGACTTCGTGTCTGTCTGTTATTTTGTTAATGTTCTCGAATTTCGTCAATGGCCAAACGTCAAGCGAGTTGACAACAGCAACATCGACTGTTTCAGAGCAACACTCATCGCCTCACTCTCAACCAAGTGCCGAGAGTCAAACGCGAGCGCAAAACCAGCCCAGCACTAGCTTTTTGCTAAACCCACAATCCTCTATCAATGTTCAACAGGGTAAGCAAAACACACAACCCCCTTCCACAGCCCCTACCGCTGCTAACCCTCGACTCCCAAAAGTCCTCGTTCAAAATCCCACGGATGATCCAAAAATCCAAGCCTTGATGGAACAATATGAACGTCTGAAATTGCAAAATGTTGTACTGTCTCTGCAAAATCTCATTCAGGCAGAAAAATACCAGCAGGCCTTATCAACCGTTCAACATGAAAAAGACAACTTGCAGTTGAATAATGAACTGCAATTGGAGAAAGCTCGCCATGAATTGTTGGAATTGATAGCGGCTAAAGAAAAGTTGCTGCTAGAAAATGAGTTTCAGTCTGCTCAACAACAAGAAATATTGGCGAAGTTAGAAACGCTGAAAACGCACAGTGAACTTGAAAATTATCTGCATGAACAAGAGCATAAAAAAACGCTCGCTAAACTGGAATCAGAGCGAGAGCAACTGGCCATGCAAAATGCGCTTTTGGAAGAGAAAAATAAACAAGAAGAACTGACAATTCAGTTGAAAACAGCCCAATTGAATTTTGAAATAGCTCAATTTGAGTTTGAAAAAAGTAAAAAAGGGCTGGATATGGAAGAACTGGCCGAAAAAATATCTGCCAGAGAACAGATCGAATTCTGGGAAAGTCAAGTCAACAGCCCCAAGCAATATTTAAAAGAACCGTTTATCAACGATCACTTGATTATCAGTGATCGCAAAATCGAATTGGAGGAAGTGATTTTTCCAGGAACCGCGGCCTACGTCAATGAACGTATTCATTTTTACAATAATAAAACGACGGAATATCCTATTTTTCTGGTGATAGACACCTGTTATGGGGGTTCCGTGATGGAAGGTTCTAAAATCCTGGAAGCCATGAAGGCCAGTCGCGCACCGGTGTATGTCGTCGTTAAAAGCCTTGCAGCAAGTATGGCAGCTATAATTGCTACCTTAGCAGAACGTTCTTATGCCTATCCTAATGCCGTGATTGTCCATCATCAACTTTGGACAGGTGCCATTGGTAATCAGAGAGAAATAGAAGAACAACTGGAAATGGCTAAAAACTGGACGAAGCGCATTATGTATCCCGTGGCTGAAAAAATGGGACTTTCTATGGAAGAGTTGGTTAAAAAAATGTATGAAAAAAATTCAATAGGGGATTGGTATGAATTTGCGGATACCGCCATCAAGCTGAAATGGGTAGATACCGTCGTTAAAGACATCAGAGATACTTCTTTTAACCGTCAACCTATGGAAACAGAGGAAGGTGAAGAAGGCGGGATGATGCTGCTTGGATCTGGCCTATCGGAAAAACTCGATCAACAAGGTCAACACTACCTCAAATTACCCCGTTTAAATCCGTTGGATTTTTATTTTATGTACAATCCTGACAATTATTATCGCTGAGTACTTTGAATCGGGCGACCCATCCTTTGTGGTTGCCCAAATTCGCAATTTTCAAAAAAATATGTAGTGGGAAGCTTGATGTTGAACTCATTAATATCAATCTTAATCAGCGTAAATCATGACAATCAGCTTTATCTGCGTTCTATCACGTTTTTATAACTCTCAACATATACTTGGCACTGTTTAAATCGCGACTTTGGGGTGAGTCTAGGGTGTTGACTGAGCGCTTTTTTTGATGTGTTTATTTAGCTCAGCACACCGAAGTTTCATACGAATACAACTGGTTTTCTTGCGATTAAAAAAATAAACGCTAAAGACGCTAAAGACGCTAAAGACGCTAAAGACACTTTTTTATCAAAAGAAATCTAAGTGTCTCTTGCGTCTCTTGCGCCTCTTGCGTCTCTTGCGTTATAAGTCATTTTGACATAAAACCAGCATGAAATTTCGGCTTCGCTAAAAATACTCCTCAAAAGAAGCTCCTAATCAACAGTCTAGGGTGAGCCCAAAATAGATGTCAATATCATAAGGAATGATGAAAATCATTCAATGATGAATTGTTCAATTCATTCATAATTCATCATTCTCTTCTTTCTCTCTCAAAAAATAGACATGATTACAATCATCACTTTTAGCGTTTTTTTAGTCATTTTTTTGTGGATTGGAGCATTAGCGGCTAGATTTTCCACGCATACAGATGCCGATTATCTACTTGGCAACCGAAGTTTTGGTAAATATGTCATTGGACTCAGTGCTGGCGCGACGGCGAATAGTGGCTGGATTATGATAGGCGCGGTAGGTGCTGCCTACTCCCAAGGCTTTTCAGCCCTTCTTCTAATAATAGGCTACTTTTTAGGCGATCTCACTTTTTGGATGCTATTTCCAGAACGCATTAATAAGATGTCCATTGAACGCAATTCACAAACCGTTCCAGAATTGATTGGTTCTGCCATAGAAAGGCCCCAAGGTAAACGCACCATTACTTTAATCGCGGCACTTTTAACCGTCGTATTTATCGGTGCTTATACCGCCGCCCAATTTGCCGCAGCGGGCAAAACACTTGAAGTCTTTTTTGGACTGAAACCCGAATTAGGCGCGTTAATCGCTGTCGTTGCTATTCTGATTTATTCTGTCACTGGTGGCATCAGAGCCTCTATTTGGACAGACGTTGTGCAATCTGTTGTGGTCATATTCGTTTCTTTTGGTCTGCTCACAGTCGTTATTATCGCAGGGGGAGGCATTTCAAACATCATCGAAGGACTCAATCAAATTGATCCGCAACTCACTCAGATCACGGCCGGTTTCACAAACTGGACTTTACTGGCTTTTATGGTGGGATTTTTCTTTTGGGGGTTTGGATTTGATATGAGTCAGCCTCAAATGCTCGTTAGATTGTTAGCAAGTAAAAATCCGAAGGAAGCGAGACAAGCGAGATGGGTTTATTTAAGTTATGTCTATTCCACTTGGACGGCGATGGTTTTATTTGGAGTCATCTGCCGCGTATTGATTCCAGAAATTGATGATCCAGAGAAAGTGTTGCCCTTTTATGCCATGCAGAATTTTGATCCTTGGTTAGTCGGCATTATTCTGGCCGGTATTTTCTCCGTCATTGCCTCTACTGCCGATTCACAAATTCTGGTTTGTTCGAGTGCCTTGGCAAAAGATATTTCGCCAACTTGGTATCAAAAAATGTCGCTGAAATATGGCATGAGATATCAACAGTTTATGACTGTGTTAGTCGGAGTACTCGCTTTTATTGCAACGATTTCTATTTCTAGCACAGTGTTTGCTTTAGTGCTATTTGCGGTAGGTGCCTTAACGAGTTCATTGGGCCCTGCAATGTTGATCACCTTGTTAAAAAGGCGCACGCATTATTTAGCCTTAAGCCTAACCATGTTAGTCGGATTGATAACGGCGATTGTGTGGCAAATACTGGGCTATCATGAGATTATTTTTGAAGGTTTTCCAGGTTTTATTATCGCCTTGCTCGTGCATGAATTGTTAATGGTGAGTCTTTTTGCCAAGCAAAAGTTATCCTGATTCGTTATTTTTTGGAAAAGCAGATTAGCCAGCGGATTTTGCCTCTTTTGCCTCTTTCTTGGGTGACATTTTGGCGTAAATGAGATAGGTTTAGCATCAAAATAAATTGCGTTTTTTTACAGACACTTTAGTACAACGGATCCGGGGATTGAACGGATGGACTGTGAAGTGTTTTGAGCCCTCATCCTCTCATAAAAATAGGAATATGTTGGACTTGATTCCATGAATATTTGCTGAATAATCCCTTTCACCAATCCGTTCAATCCCCTGATCCGTTGTACTAATCCGGTTTCTAGCAACACAGTTTCAATCAAGAAAATATCCTCATGTTGTAAATAACGCATAAACCTTTTGGTATTGTTCCTGATCATCTTTGGTGAGCAAGCGAATCAAAATATGGGTATCAACAACCCGCCATTTTTTCATTTAACAACCTCAAAGCCATAACGAAAATCTAATCCTTTATTATAAACAATCCCTGTAGTTATCTTTCTTCAAACCACTTCAAACTCGAAGGCCGCTCAATCCCTTCAATAATAGCGGTAATAATCGGTGCATCGTAAAAAGTCAACGGCTCACACAATTTATCAACATCTCTTTCGCCGGCTAAAATTTGTTGAATGGTTATTTTTATATTTTCACAATATTCTTCGCCATAATCTTCCAAAACCGTTTCTACATTTTCGCCTCGTGCCACTGCTAAAATCAATTCGCTATGTACCTGTTTCAACTCATACCGCGTGCCGGCAAAATTGGCTTTGGCTTCACGGGCTAAACGGCGATGCTTTTTAGATTCTTGAGTATTGCCTTGTTTGTCGGCAATATCTTCTAAAATGCCATAAGTTGTCCAAATTTCCGCAGTTGCTGGGTCTAAATTTTTTTTAATCACTAAGGCTTGTTCGGCGAGTTGTTGGGCTTCGGCTAAAAGGTCTGGTTGGGTTTGGAGGATATCTGCGAGGTTGCTTAAACCCCTTGCCAGCTCTTTAGAATTCTCTAGCTGTTTATGAACCTCAATCGCCTTCCGATACCACGCTTTCGCATCTGCTAATTTCCCCATTTTTTTTGTAATAATGGCTAACTGATTCCAAGTTTTGGCAGCACCGGGTAAATTCCCTTGGGCATCTTCGATATTCGCCGATTGCCGATAGGCGTGTTCGGCTTCTTCCCATTGTTTGGCTCTTTGATATACTACACCCAATTGGTGCCAAGCAATCGCCTCGTGAGTGGGGTCATGGAAACGCTGAAAAATGGCTAAGGCGGTTTGATAACGTTGTTTGGCTTCGGCTAAGTTGCCTTGGACTAGGGCTAAGGTACCGAGTTGTCCTTGTATCGCCAGCTCACTTGTTGATTCACCAATTTCTTGAACAATCGTTAAACCTTGCTCATAAGCCGCTTGTGCGTCTGCATAACGTCCC
>JAYQWI020000153.1:0-5915 GCA_035871815.2 Candidatus Parabeggiatoa communis | reverse complement strand
TATTTAATCATAAGGGTGCCGTTTGATAACGGTTTCATTGCGATCTGCACCGGTTGAAACAAGATCAATGGGTATTTCAAGCAAGCTTTCTAGTTTTTCCAGATAAGTGCGCGCATTCGCGGGTAAGTCTTCGTAGCGGCTTACGCCGACTATGGATTCTTGCCACCCTGGCATATCGATATAAATGGGTTCACAACGCGCATAAGCTTCGGCTTCTGTTGGCGCTGTTTTGATTTCTTGGCCTTCATAATGATAGCCAACACAAATACGCACGGTATCTAAGCCGTCAAGTACGTCAAGTTTGGTTATACATAGCCCGGTGAGGCTGTTGATGATACGGGCTCTTCGTAGGGCGACGGCATCAATCCAACCACAGCGGCGAGGACGGCCTGTTGTTGCTCCAAATTCATGGCCTTGTTTTGAGAGGTATTCGCCAGTTTGATCAAATAATTCTGTCGGAAAGGGCCCTGAGCCAACGCGGGTGCAGTAAGCTTTAGTAATGCCTAAGATATAGTCAAGATTGCGTGGCCCGATACCGCTACCTGTTGCAGCCCCTCCGGCTGTGGTGTTGGAGGAGGTGACAAAGGGATAGGTGCCTTGATCGATATCTAAGAGGGTACCTTGTGCGCCTTCAAGTAACAGATTTTGACCGTCAGCTTGTAATTGAGCGAGTAATTCAGGCGTATCCGTTGCCATTGGGATCAAGGTTTTAGCAATGCTTAGGGTTTCGTCTAATATTGTTTTAAAATCAACCGGTTCTGATTTGTAATAGTGCTGTAATGCAAAATTATGGTAATCCACTATGTCACGGAGTTTCGCGGCAAACTGTTCTGAGTCAAATAAATCTCTGACTCGTAGGCCGCGACGGGCTACTTTGTCTTCGTAGGCTGGCCCAATACCGCGACCGGTTGTGCCTATTTTGGTTTTACCGCGTGCTTGTTCACGGGCATGATCCAGTGCAATATGATAGGGGAGTAGTAAGGGGCAAGCGTCGCTGATACGCAAACGTTCTTGTACTGGAATGCCGTTGCTTTCAAGTTGATGAATTTCTTCAAGTAAGGCTTTTGGTGAGAGGACGACACCATTACCGATAATGCACTGGACTCCTTCGTGCAATATGCCGGAAGGTATGAGATGTAAAATCGTTTTTTTGCCATCAATGACAAGCGTATGTCCGGCATTATGTCCACCTTGAAAGCGGACGACTGCGGCTGCACGTTCGGTTAATAAATCGACAATTTTGCCTTTACCTTCATCACCCCATTGTGTGCCGATAACGACGACGTTTTTACCCATAATGATTATTCTCTTTTTTTTTCAGATTGGTGGGCAACAAAAACCCGTTGCCCACACGACATTAATGTACTAAATATAACAGAATTACGCCGAAGGTCATGCTTAAGAGGCCGATCGTGCGTAAAGTGTTATCATCCATTTCGCTAACGGTTCGCAAAGTCTTACGCCATCCTTTCGGATTGAGAAAGGGCATAATCCCTTCAATCACTAAAATCAATGCGATGGCTATCCAAAGTTCTTCCCACATAATGCTGCTACTCTTAATTATTCACTTTCTACCACTTCTTTCTCTTTAACCGGTGTTTCTGGTTTTTCTATCAAAGCAGGGTTTTGCTTTGGAATAAGAGGCACTGGGGCGTTTTGAGGAGTATTACCATGCAAGCTTTTGAAATATTTAAAAAATTCAGAATCAGGTTGAATCAGCAAAATATCTCTGCGGTTAGAAAAGGTTGTCTTGTAGGCATTGAGACTACGATATAACGCATAAAACTCTGGATTTTGGCTGTAAGCTTGGGCATAAGTATCTGAGGCCGTCGCATCACCTTCACCGCGAATTTTGTCTGCATCGCGTTCTGCTCTAGCAACCGTTTCAATGCGTTCACGATCTGCAGCGGCACGGATACGCACGGCTTGGGCTTCACCTTGAGAGCGCAATTGTTTGGCATCTCTTTCGCGTTCAGCTTCCATACGTCGATACACTGAAGTACTGACTTCCTTGGGTAGTTCAATGCGTTTAATACGCACATCAACAATTTTAATGCCAAATTGTTTTTTGACACGATTGTTGGCCTGGTCGGTGATGATGTCCATGATCTCGGCCCGATCACCTGAGACGACTTCTTTAATGGTGCGTTTACCAAATTCGCTGCGTAAACCGTCAGCAATGATTTCTGTTAAGCGTTGTTTCGCACTTAGGGGGTTACCACTGACCGCTTTGAAATAAGAAACAACATCGATAATCCGCCATTTTATAAACGAATCAACAATCAGGTTTTTCTTTTCACTGGTCAAAAAGTGTTCCGGTTGTGCATCAAGCGTTTGAATACGCTTATCGAAAGTACGAATTTTGTGGACGAAAGGGATCCTAAAATGCAGCCCTGGTTCAAAATCGACACTGACGACTTTCCCAAAACGCAACTTTAAGGCTAGTTCAGTTTCTTTGACCGTGAAGGCGGCCATGCTCCCAATTAACAATAAAATCAGTGCGATGATTCCAAGAGTTGTTTTGCCAGCTGTCATTAGCGTCCTCCTCTGCTACGTGGATCCTTGTGCATATCTTCTGGTTGGGCTAATAACCGAGAAGATTCTGGTTGATTCATTCTAGGCTCGGGGATGGTGTTATGGGCTGCATTGTTCAGGATGCTATCCAGTGGTAACACCATCAAATTATTGCCTTGAACATCAATCATGACTTTGCTGCTATTGGATAACACGGTTTCCATGCTTTCAAAATATAAACGTTGGCGGGTAATATCTGGGGCTTTTTCGTATTCTGTTAAAATACTTAAAAAACGTTTGGTTTCACCTTCAGCCCTGGCTACGACTTGGGCTTTATAGGCCTGTGATTCTTCTCGCAGTTGATCGGCAAAACCGTTGGCTTTTTCGACCACTTCATTGGCATAACCATAGGCTTTATTTTTGCTGCGTTCTTCATCTTCACGCGCTTTAATCACATCAGCGAAAGCGGCTTGGACGGCTGCAGGGGGCTGAGCGTTTTGCATGTTGACACTAATCACGGTCAGGCCCGTTTTGTAGCGATCCAGAATGTCTTGAATCAATACTTTTGTCTCAGTTGCGACTCGCGTCCGTTCGTTAGTCAAAACGCCATCCATGTCACTGGTACCGACGATTTCACGTAAGGCACTTTCAGTGGCTTGAAGTAAGGTGCTGTCGGGTTCCTGCACATTGAACAAGTAATCTTTAGCATTAATGATACGGTATTGCACATTCAGTTCAATCTCAACGATGTTCTCGTCTTCCGTTAGCATCAATGCTTTGTGGTTTTTAACCCGCACTTGTTCAACGTTGACCGTTTGCACTTCTTCAATTGGGTAGGGCCAATGCCAGTTTAAACCTTGTTGGGTTATCTCTTTAAAGCGTCCAAACTGCGTGACAACGCCAACCTCTGCGGGTTGTATCATATATAAACCAAACAAACCCCAGATTATCAATAGAATAGCAGCAATAACGCTTATTGCCGTTCCACTGAGCCCTTCTCCACCCTCATCTCCGTCATCGTTACGGCTACTACCCCCATTCTTACTACCCCCACCACCACCAAACAGGTTTCCAAGTGTGTCCTGCACTTTTTTGACAATTTCATCTAAATCCGGTGGGCCTTGTTCGTTTTTACGGCGGCCCCAAGGATCTTTATTCTCATTACCAGGTTCATTCCAGGCCATGTATGTTCCTCATGTTGGATATTTCAAATTAAAGTAGAGAGTTAAAAATATTATATTAACCCGTGCGATTGCAAATAGCAAAGCCGTCGCTATTCGACTTTATCGGATAAAGGCTGTAGCCTTGAATCAGTCTCTATTAAGTGATTAAAATATTGCGCTGGTATTTGTATTTCAAGCAAGCTATCGCCATTATCGGCATATTGTTCATGTAATACTAAAGTTTCTTCAAACAAGCGAGCGCGTAAATCACCTGCTTCTACTGGTACACGCACTGTTGTGCGTATCCGATCCTGATGAAGTTGTTTTGATAAGACATCATAAAGTAAATCAATGCCTACTCCACTGACTGCTGATAGCCAAATTTGAGTGATTTGTCCTTCACTATCTCGTTGCAAGCGAGAGGGACAATGCTCTAAACGGTCAATTTTATTACAAAGCAGTATTTGCGGCACCTCAGCGGCACCAATATCCGTTAAGACTTGATTAACTTGTTTAACACGCAACTGCCATTCTGGATCGCTCACATCAACAATATGCAGCAGTAATGCTGATAAACGAATTTCGTCTAAAGTTGCCCGAAATGCGGCAACGAGATCATGCGGTAATTGTTCTATAAAACCAACCGTATCCGCCAAAATGAGCGTTGTTTTATCAGGTAAAATAACCCGACGTAAGGTGGCATCTAGGGTAGCAAATAATTGATCCGCCGCAAAAACATTAGCCTGGGTTAGACGATTAAATAAGGTTGATTTGCCTGCATTGGTATAACCAACCAGCGACACGACGGGTAATTGGTTTTGAATACGTGCTTTTCGACTTAACTCGCGTTGTTGACTGACTTTAGAAAGACGCTTATTAATAAACTTAATACGTTCTGCAATCAAACGGCGATCAGTTTCTAACTGAGTTTCACCAGGGCCGCGTAAACCAATCCCGCCTTTTTGTCGCTCTAGGTGAGTCCAGCCACGTACTAAGCGCGTTGAGAGGTGTTTAAGTTGTGCCAATTCGACTTGTAATTTGCCTTCAAAAGAACGGGCCCGCTGAGCAAAAATATCCAAAATCAGGCCAGTGCGATCAACTACCCGACACTGTAGTGCCCGTTCCAAATTGCGTTCTTGTCTTGGACTTAACGTATGATTAAACAACACCACATCGACCTCAAGTTCCTGTACCAAAGCTTCAAGTTCTTTCAACTTACCACTACCGACAAAAGTGCTTGGTTCTGGAAATTCCCGTGTTCCGGTGACTTGAGCCATGATTTTCGCGCCAGCAGACTCGGCTAATTCAGTAAATTCCTGTGTGTTGGCTTGGTCAACCAAACGGGTTAAGGTTATAGACACCAAAATGGCGCGTTCTCCGCGCTTTGGTCGTTCAAACATGCGTCTCACCTCTCAAATCAGTCCCACAGTTATTTTAGTAATCAACCATGGGAATAAATCATGATATCTATAACATGACACACGCACTTTATTAGGACGGTTTATTTGTCAATTAATTAGAGTTCGGTGTCTCATTTTTAAGCGTTCCCATATCATCACGATCAATTTTGACTTGACGTGCTGGAACAATGGTAGAAATGGCATGTTTATATATCATTTGACTGACTGTATTTTTGAGCAAGATCACAAATTGGTCAAATGATTCAATCTGTCCTTGTAACTTAATGCCACTCACTAAATAAATTGAGACTGACATACGTTCTCTGCGTAAGGCATTTAAAAAAGGGTCTTGTAGTGACTGCCCTTTATTCATAAAGTTGTTCTCCATATTATCATTTTAGTAACTTCCATTGCTTTATAAATTATCAGTTATCAGTTGTCAGTTATCAGTTATCAGATTATCAGTTATCAGTTATCAGTTATCAGTTATCAGTTATCACGTTTTGTTCTTTTATTAACTAGAAAAATAATTTGAGGGGCGAACCTTTGTTATGTCCCCTTGGTGTGAAATTATTTTTCTGAATCTCTAGATCCTTGAGAAGTGATAACTGTTCACTGATAACTGTTCCCTGATAACTGATAACTGATAACTGTTCACTGATATGGATTTTCTCCCACAATTTCAACACCTGTTGTTTTAAATTCGGCGAAAGACTGTCAAACCAATAAGCCTCTTTTTGGGCACGTAACCAAGTTAATTGCCGCTTCGCCATTTGTCGGGTGGCAATAATGGCCTTTTCGGATAAATCAGTATAAGACAAGTCTCCCGCTAAATGAT
>JAYQWI020000152.1:0-7740 GCA_035871815.2 Candidatus Parabeggiatoa communis | reverse complement strand
AGACTATAAATCTTAGTAACCGTAACGCAATACAAAAGACTCTGATATGAATAATAGGATTCTTGTGTGGTGTAGAACACCTAATAAAGGCTGTAAGTAATAAATTAACACACACAATTAACAATTATAAATTAACAATTAGAACTGAATAATCGGATTCATTTACGGCGCGTGCTACTAGCATTCAATTGGGCATTAATCTCATCACGGATGATTTGACGGTAATCAGCAAAATGTTCCGCGAAGACATAAAGTCTTACACAGTTTTCCACTTGGCTAGGATTCAGCCAGATGGCTTTGAAAAGATAAGACCAAAATTGCCAACGCGTCTGATCAACCACACCAAATTTCCAAAAAATGAACACAGACACTTTGAACATCTTCCAACTAAACGAACCGCCCTGTCTTTTCTTCTGTATTGTCTTCTGTATCTTGGAAATTTCCGTATTCATCGTATGGCGAATGGCGCGATTCAGATACTTTTTGGGTTCGTAGAGTTGCCAAAACGCCTCGACATACTCATTAGCCACCTCTTCGACGGGTCGAGTGGGCACAAAGTTCATTAAGGTGGTTTGGTTGATATCTCCGCTTTGCTCCAATAATCGTCCCTCTTTCTGTAACCTGTCCCAGAGGGCTGTGTTGGGAAGGGCTTGTAGCATAACCAAAAGGGCAGTAGGGATGGCAACTTCTTCAACAAACTCGACAATGCGCTTACCAGTACCCGATTTTTCCCCATCAAAGCCAATCACGAAACCGGCTATTATAAATAAACCGGCTTGATTTATCGCCTTAATGGATTCGTTCAGCGGATTGCCGAGATTTTGGGATTTCTTCGTCGAGGCTAAAATGCTCTCATCCGGAGTTTCAATACCCAAAAAGACAGCGACGAAATTGCACGCCACCATGAGTTCCATTAATTCTTGCTCTTTTGCCAAATTCACAGAGGCTTCGGTGTAGAAGAAGAAGGGGTAATGCTTTTTTTCCATCCAGACCTTTAACTCCCTCAGTAACTGCTTAACGTTGCGCTTGTTACCAATGAAATTATCATCGACCATAAACACCTGATCCCGCCAACCCAGATCGTAAAGGCATTCCAGTTCGCGTATGATTTGTGCTGGTGTTTTGGTACGGGGCTTACGCCCGTAAAGCACGATGATATCGCAGAACTCGCAAAGAAAAGGACATCCTCTGGAAAACTGGATGGACATATCTAAGTAAGCATCCAATTCCAATAAATCGTAGCGAGGAAGAGGCGTTTGGGTAATATCGGGTTTTTCAACAGAACGGAAAATGCCGCTTGGTTCACCGCGTTCAAGCGCCGCTAAAAATGGAGGAATGGTCATTTCCCCTTCATCCAAAACCAAATAATCTGCCCCGCTGTTTTCGACTTCATGGAGGAAAGAGGTTGGATAAGGGCCGCCCACCGCCACTGGCTTTCCCCGCCGTTTCGTTTCTTGAATTTGGTCGAGAAAGTCTTTTTTCTGCACAACCATAGCAGAGATCATAACTAACTCAGCCCACTCCCATTCCTCTTCGGTGACATCGCGAATATTGCGATCGACCAGCTTAAATTCCCAATTCTGAGGTAAAATAGCCGCAACGGTTATTAAACCCAAGGGCGGTAATAACGCTTTTTTACCCATGTACTTCATAGGTTTTTCAAATGAAAACATCGTCTTAGGAAAGACGGGATATAAAAGTAAAACGCGCATAAAATGCTTACCTCTTGTAGATTAGGTTATCGGAAATTTAGGAGCACCCTATTAATGATGTACAAACAAATTTTATAACAGGAATTTTTGCAAAACTCTCCAAAAATAAACCTGTTACGATGTTGAGTCGTTCCATCGGTGCTTCTTCAAGATACGCTTCTATAAAACGGGAAGTTATTTCGTGAGCATTCCTTAGCATTAATGGCATCTTTCTCCTTGGCACGGAAGAAAATGATTTTACAGTTAAGATTATTCATTCCGACTATTAGTACAAAGGATTTGGGGATTAAACGGATTAAAAAAAATAGAGCCCCTAAATAATCTGTTCAATCCCCTAATAAACAGAACCCCCACCTCCTTAACACTCACTACTCACTCGTTTGGTTATGTTTAGTGGAGTATAAAGTCTAGTGGAGTACAAAGCTTTAGCATTCCAATGATATCTTTTTTTATCGTTTTAAAGTGCCATCTGGATAGTAAATATCAAGATATTTTTGGGGATTGACAATAATCCCCTCAAACATCATTTCATTGGTTTCTCCATTGGCTCTTGTTTCCGTTTCCAAAACGAGATAATACCGTTTCCCATAATCAAAAGTCGCTAGAATATTGGTGCCTTGTACTTCACAAGTACGGATGACTATTTGGGGAAAGAGCGATTTATCTCGGGAGCGAACATCAGGATGGAGATATCCTAATAGATAACATCCCATTCCCATATAGCAGATTGCCCTTTCTTCATCTATCGAGATAAGAGGATTGTCTTTTGAGTTTAAGGGCAACTTTATGTTTGTATTAGTACCAAAATCATAGATTAATCGGTAGCTAGGATTTTCCAGATAGACTGCTATACCTCGTAAAAAACACGAAAGCACGTTTGGCTCGATATCGTAGAAATAGACTTCGAGAGGTTCTGTGTGTTCAAGTCGAGAGTCCTCTCGCAGGTGATAAGTATTTTCGTTCGCAGCATAGTTTTCTGGTTTCATATTTTTAATTTTTTGACTTAACTCGACAATGTCTATGTACAGGACAAAAAAATAGAGATGTAGGCTGGGTAAGCGAGTAGAAACGCTGTAGAAACGAACTTGCCCACCATTCTCCGATCAGCTAAAGTTGGAACGTAGACCAGCAAAGTACGTTTTTTGTCCTGTACAATACATTATATTATAGAATTGATTATCAACCAAAATCAATTAAATAAATATTCTCTTGATGATCAATTAATATATTTTTCCAGTGTAAATCGGGATGTACCAAATGATGCTCATCTCTCAGATACTTTAAGGCATGCTCTAATCCCGCCGTCTTCTTTGAATCGTTCGGAAAAGCTTGAAAAAAAACTTCTGGCAGGAGTTCACCCTCTTCTGGATAGATATTATAATAAGTAAGCATCTCCCCTTCTCTTATTTCCACTAATTTCTCAAACTCTACTTCTGAAAGGGATCGAATTTCTTGCTCTGTGAAAGGCTCTAATTTTGATTGGTACTCGTCTCGTTTTAAATAAACCCATCTTTTTAAGGTAATACCCGTCACTTGTTCCATGATATAGGCTTGCTTCCTAACTTCGGTGGCTACGAGGTTAGGTTTCTGATAGATATCAGGAACATGGACCCAATCTGGAATGCACTGGTTCCCATCGGGTGTTCTAGCTAATTTCCCAGATAGGATAGCATTTAGAAAATCCGCATGATTATTAACTTCTCGTAATAGATTTCTCTCGGTATCACCGGAGTGAGAAATCTTGATGACTGTATTAGCTTGTTTACTCTCTAGTACTATTCCATTGGCTCCTGTTCCCACCAATCTTGTATCTTCCCCTGATAATAATTTTCGTAACTCGGGGGGGTTAAGTACCAATTTGCTCGCTTCTTCTGTCGTTTCTTGCCGTATTTTGGCTAACATTTTTTGTTTTCCCTGCCGAACGATTTCCTGAGCTTGTGATTGTAGAAGCTCCGAAATTTTTTTCCCATTTTTGTGGTACCAATCAAAAAATACGTTCACTTCAGCCAAACTCATATTATCGAGGTTATCTTTCAACCATTGTAAGCTGTCATTCGGATTTTCTAGCCTTTTAGAAAGTGCCTTCTTTTTTATCTTCTGTACTTGCTTGGAATAATCTTCTGCTAGTATAAATAATCTATACTTTTTCAACCAATCTAATATTTCATCTGAAGAAAGAGAATCTAAATATTGTCGTTTTATGGAAACAATAGTACTTGGGAGAATTGAGGGAATATTGTCATCATTATTAAGCTTCTCAAGCATCATATCTAATCGATTTAATAATGCCTTTTGTCGATCTTTCTTTGTTGATACATTACTTAATTCTAATGCAATATTGTCTATTGCATGGTAAAAATCATTGAGGATTGTTTGTTGAGTGGGTTTTTTTGCTAATTTTTCCATTATAGCAGCGTCGTTTAGAGCCTCAGACATTTCCTGAGATAACGCTTTATCCGCTTTAACCCCTAACATTGTTCTTAAAATTTTAAAAAATCTATTCATTATAGGCACTTTATGTCAAAAAATGTTCGCCGAATCGACAAGTGTCACACACCTTCGTTTTGAGGGTATATACCATTTACACACTGACTATTTACACATTTTTCGAGGGGCAAGTGGGTGGCAGAAACTCAAAACCTGTTACATCAATATCATCCACTTGCCCACCATCCTTCCTTTGCTCGAAGCTCAAATTTTATTCATTTTATTCGTTTAGAAACAACTGTCGGTATCCACAAGTGTTCTTTCAGTAATAGACTTCGATAATTCATTCAATTACCACTTACCAACTACCAAAAGCTCAACTTGTTACGGTGTTGAGTATACTTAACTTCCCATCGCTGTTTTTTCAATATACGCTCTCAGCCTTTCAGCCATGACTTGAACATAAGGTGATTCGTTCATGGTAATGTGATTGCCCGGCACGTCAATGACTTCTAGGCCTTCTTGAGCCAAATCAATCCAAGCGCGTTCTGGATTTTTCGCATTAATCGCATCTTTCTCCGAGGCACGGAAGAAAATGATTCTACCCGGATACGCTCGCGGTTGGTAGTTCCACATCGCTTGGCCATTCACTTTGAATATCTGGAGAAAATGGCGAACTTGGGTGATATCCCAATCAGGCCGCATTTGCTTTTCCATTTGTTCTGCCAAGCAATAGCGCAGTTGATCATCCGGTTCAAGTTGTCGTAGCTCGTCTAAAGTCACTGAAACATTGGCACCGACATTAAGCAGATAAGATATGCTAGGATTTATACCTTGGCACCGCCTCTATAAAACTGAGCATTCCGCCAGTCTTAATCAATCTAGGAGATTGAAAGCCCGCTTTATCAAGCAACTCGTAATACTCGTCTTCGGTACGCATGATACGACCACTAAGAACCAAGGAATTGAGACTTCCCAGTAACGAAAACGTGTTTCCTCCTTTGTTTGGTAACACAAAATCAATAATCAACAGGTTACCTAAAGACTCCATGGCTGCACGACAACTTTTGAGAATCTTGAGGGCATGAGCGTCGTCCCAGTTAAGCAGCACTCGCGAAATAATATATAAATCTCCTCCCGCTGGCACTGACTCAAAAAAATCTCCTCCGATAACTTGACAACGATCTGCAACGCCAGCAGATTCCAGTAATTTTTCCGCGTCGCTGACGACGTATTCTTGATCAAACAGAATACTCTGCAAGTTGGGGTATTCATTCAAAATCATGGCACTCAACATGCCCGTATTGCCCCCAACATCAACAACCGTTTTGACTTTGGATAAATCACACATATCCAACGTAGGAATAATCCATTCTCTGGTAGTTTCTTCCATCCACTGGTTGAAATGGGTATTCGCCTCGGCATTTTGGTCAAGGTACTCGTAGAAACTCATCTGAAAAGTGTTATCAAAAGCGGCTTTGCCAGTTTTGATGCTGTACGATAAATTTCCCCAAGCTGGGGCGGCCATGTCAGATAGGCTGAGTATTGTACCCCGTATAGAATTGGGGTTATTGGCGCGTAGATAAGAACCTAGAGCCGTTAATTTGTAATTGCCATTTTTAGCCACGCTAACAATACCAAGTTTGCTCAAAAGACGCATTAAATAAATCAGGCTATTCACATCCACGTCCATCTCAGAGGCAAGCATTTCGCAACTTTTGGCACTGTCATTCAAATGATCAGCCAAACCGAGTTTGGTTGTCGCATAAATGGTTTGAGCGACATAAAATCCAGAAAGCATTTTTTGCAATCGGTAGTAGCCCAAAAAACGACGTAGCATCCGAAAACGTTGCATGAGACGTTTCCAAAAAGAACTTTTTGTGACTGGTGGGAAATTCTTCAAAATTGAATTCCCAGATTCAGGCAAGTTTGGTTGATTAGACATTTTATCTCCTTTTCAAATGGTTTGGTAAAGAGGGTAAATAGTATCATTGATATTGGTGTCTTCTCATCTTCCGTAATCATCTGCCGGTACCGACTCAAGGCAAACTTTTAGCCGTTTGGCTAGGAACTGAACATGGGGAGGATAATTCATGGTAATGTGATTACCGGGTACCACATAGATTTCTATCCCTTCAGCGGCTAAATCGATCCAAGCCATTTCTGGATGGTGAGGGAGAAATGCCTCTCGCTCTTTGGCACGGAAGAAAATGACTCTGCCCGGATAAACTTGTGGTATGTAGTTCCACATCGCTTCTGAGTTCACTTTAAAAAGCTTTAGTACATTGCGAAAATGAGTCATATCTAAATCAGAAAGCGTTCGGTTAGCCCGGTTCATTTGCTCAAGACAATAAAGCAATTGCTCATCAGGCTCAAGTTTTCGTAGTTCGTCTACGGAAACCAAAATATTTTCACCGACTTCAAGCAGATAAGCTAGGATTTCGGCATCATCGGCTAGTTTTGTAGGCATGTAGCCCAGCCCTGGTGTATCTATCATGGCGAGCAATGCCACTTGTTGAGCTTGCGCGTGAAGTTGTTGGGCCATTTCAAAAGCCACCGTACCTCCAAAAGAAGAACCCCCTATAAAATAAGGCCCTTCAGGCTGGATAACACGTATCGCCTCAATGTACTGAGTCGCCATTTTCTCTACTTGGGTAAGGACTTTAGCTTTCCCATCTATGCCTTGTGCCTGTATTCCATAAACGGGTTGTTCAGTACCTAAATGATGTGTTAAGTCATGATAAAAATACACATGGCCGCCCACCGGGTGTACTAAGAATAAAGGTGGTTTCTGGCGATCGCCGGTTTGAATTTCAACCAGTGTGGAAGGCAATTGCCGTGCGTGTTGATTAGAAAGTTCAGGATTGGTTTTGTCAATGAATAATTCAGCCAAGGCTGCGATAGTTGGCGCATTCAATAGGCTATGTGCGGACAAATCCACTTGAAGGATGTCGCGTAACTTAACAATCAGTTGAACAGCCAGTAGAGAATCTCCCCCCAATTCAAAGAAATCATCATAAATTCCCACTTGCTCAATACCCAGTGATTTTGCCCAAGCATCAGCAATCCTTTGCTCAAGTTCATTACGAGGCGCAACATAAGTTTTCAGTAAATTTGGTCTTGAGTGGCGCGGTGTTGAATCTACTTTTCCTGACATCTCTGTCTCTGGTAAAGATTCACGTTTAATTTGTTGGTGAATGCTGGACGGCTCAATCCAATAACGCTGACGCTCAAACGGATAGCTTGGCAAGGGCAGACGATAACGACGCTCATTGGCATAAAATCCTGACCAATCGATTTGTCCACCATGCAGCCACAGTTTGCCCACTGTGTTCAATAAAAATGCCACATCAGATTGCTGATCTTGCGGATGGCGTAACGAAGACAAAACGACTTGTTCAGCGGCTTTATCAGGATGCCGTCTGGCATTGGTCGTCAATGTTCGCCCGGGGCCTACCTCTAGCAGGATTCGCGCTGAGTTCTTTAATAACTGTTGTAGCCCATCGGCAAAGCGCACGGTTTGGCGCAGATGGTTGCTCCAATAGCTTGGATCCGTTGCCTCGGCTGCGGTAATCCAATTGCCCGTGACATTGGATAGGTA
>JAYQWI020000151.1:0-2608 GCA_035871815.2 Candidatus Parabeggiatoa communis | reverse complement strand
TCACTCAAGAGTTGAAATAATTGATCGTCATGGGTTGTCATAATTTATCATTTTTGTGGTTATTATTAATTTGGGTTGTCGCAAAATAACAGGAACGAAAAAATTTTGCACTCCAAACGTTCGCAAAATCAATTTTACACTCCAAACGTTCGCAAAATCAATTTTGCACTCCAAAAAACGGCAATAAATTTGTAATTAAAAGGCCATTTTAAACGCCAACAACATGAATCGTTTTATCCGCAACTTGATGGGTTTGCCAAAAAATCTTGTCGTCCCAAGAAACCGTTTTTCGTTTATCAAAGACAATCAACCACCCTTCTAAACACGCCAATTTTTCCCTATATTTTCCTAATTGTTTGAGGCCTTCTTGATAGGTTTTCGGCCCGTAACGGATTTTTAATTCAATGGGGTAGTTTATGTCTTGATATTGTATATATAAATCTAGTCGTTGACGGCCGGCGGCCATTTCGCGTGAAACCAATCCGCCACTATTAACGATGCGTTGTAAAAACGCTTGAAGTGTTAAATGGGGAGCGGCTTCAATATATTGATATCGTTCTATCCATATCTCACTGTTTTGTCGCCAAAATTGCTGAAAATCAGATAACAGGCCTTTCATATCCAGTTTGCCATCTATGAGGTAGGTAGAGACCGCAGGTATTGAGGGGATATCGTCTAATTCTTGTTGTGAACGAAAACTGAGAGTGCGAACAATAATTTCGCCATAAATCGGATTAGATGGCACCAAGTGATTATCGGCTTCGCGTAATAATCCCAAGTCAAGCACATATTGGTAATCATCATCCAGTAAATCGTATCGTTTGCTCTCGCCGACAATCACGGGTTCGACAATGCGTTGCACTCGCGCTTCAGTTAAGCGTTCCATTAAGCTATCAATATGCGTATCTCGCCTTTTTATCAGGGTTTGTACGGCCTGTTCAACATGCGCCAACTGAATCGTTTTGGAAAAATCGTTCTTGAGCATTTTGACAACAATTTCCTTGGCAATCGCATTCACTAACCAAGGTTGTCCTTGTGTATTGTGATAGATTTGCTCAATAACCGCAGAGGAAAAAACTTGCCCCGTTTGTGCGGTATGCTGGGCATAAAGATTAGCCGTTTCCGATTGGGTAAAATTCTTTAAACTGAAGCTTTCAGAAACAATATTAAAAGGGCTCCCACTACCCAGTGTGTCCCTGTCATCACGGATTTTGCCCTTGTAATCACGAATATTCCGCATACCCACCAGGCCTATAGAATGCACAAAGGGGATCTCATCACGGTCGATATATCCATCCCGAAGTTGCCGCAAAAATGAAATCAGCGTGCCATTTGAAAAACAATCTACTTCGTCAAACAAAATGACTAAAGGTTTATCGAGTTGCCGACAAAATTGCGAAAGCACTCGAAGCAAAACGGTGGTAAAATCGGAATAATCAGGCTCTTGGGCAAAAGTATAAGGACTGAATGCCTCATTCGCTTCCACTTTATACTGCAATTTTTTCACAATCGCGGGAAGGCCTTCTTTAGTCTGAACTATACCCTGCACGGTTTCAAGGGAACAATATAAGGCATAATAGTCTCCCGTCTCATTCAATTGCTTGGTTAATTCTAGCAACAGCGTCGTTTTACCCGATTGTCGTGCGGCATGGATCACGAAATACTGCTTTTGTTCTATCAAATCAAGCAAACCCACACAGCGTTCTTCTGTCGGTAGCATATAGTGTTCAGCCGGACGACAGGGCCCAGCAATGTTAAATGTTTTTTTCATGTTGTTTGTCTCCTGTCAAGATTGAGAATCAGGTGCAAAATTCATTTTGCGGCCCTTCTGGAGTGCCTATTATTTTGCCAAGGCATTTGCAAACGAAACTTTGTACTCCGATCACCCCTTTATGACTGATTTTACGCTTGATAGCTCTAAAAACTTTTTTCATCCGAGATTTGTAGGGTGGGTAAGCGGGCCGCCATGAACTCAATAATAACCCAAAAATGTGTGTGTTTTTGAGCCAGAATTTGAAAACGGATAGCTGCTAAGTCCAGATTCACTTACCACCTATCAGTTTTCGTAGAGACGCGATGCTTCGCGTCTCAGTTTCGACGCGAGCCCTCGCTAGAGATGCTTCGCGATCAAGACGCGAAGTTGAGATGCGAAGTTGAGACGCGAAGCATCGCGTCTCTACATTCGTTTTTTTGGAGGGGAAACTAGTGCAAGAAAGTGGAAATATTCAGACCACCTGTTTTTAAATTATATTAAAATTGAATCAATCCTGCACGACTATTAAACGGTCACTTCGGCTACCCACAAATCATGTTTGTTGCAAAAACTGGTTGCATAAAACTTAGAACCATGCCCTTCCGGTAACTCAAATTGTGAAACCGCTTCATCCTCGGGCTGAAACACTTTTCCACCAATCACGGTTCCTTCTTCAGAAACGAGGGTATGACGAACGATATAATGGTATTTCATCATAGGATGATCAGTGGTAATCGTCACTGTCTTACCTTGGATGCTCACTTTGGGAAGATGGCCCCCGACTTTTTTTGCCCATTGTCCAGGATCGTCCGCTGTATAAACGATATTAGAAGGCAATGCTCCAGAACCAGATGT
>JAYQWI020000150.1:0-3786 GCA_035871815.2 Candidatus Parabeggiatoa communis | reverse complement strand
TTAGAATTGGGCCCAAGTTACCTCTTTCAGAAAATGCGACAAAAAGGGCAATATTATCTTCAAGAAATACAACAGCACTGGTTCAGTCCATTGGGCAATAAGCTGAATCTCTGGATTCACAAAACCCCCTCAACTCAGTTCCGGTATACTTCATTTATCAATGCCTACAATCAAGCCAGAGCGCGTTATGTACCACAAACTTATCGAGGAAACCTAACACTTTTTTTCGCAAGCGAATGGCGTGTCAAAGAGGTTAGCACCTTTACACAATTAGCGACAGGGCAGATAGAGATTTATGAGATTCAAGGCTATCATGATAACTTGTTTGTCATGCCCCAAGTCGAACTGCTGGGAAAACAATTAAGGGCGTGTTTGGAAAAAAATAGATCAGACTTGGCTTCCCAAAGCGAAGAGGTTGCGCCCGTGAAGCATTTAGACGAAGAGAGTGGTGCAATCTAACGGTATGTCTGAATTTTAAGAGATTATATCAATACTCTTACCATTCACATACATTCAACCCGTTGCGGCCTTTTTGATATTGCTTTCCCACCTCTCATCGTTAGAGTTATGTTTTTAAATTATAAGTACTGAACCACAAATAAACAGGTATTTTACCGCAAAGAGACTAATTGTAGAGACGCACGGCCGTGCGTCTCTACTGCCGTGCGTCTCTACTGCCGTGCGTCTCTAATTACAAATAAACATTGCTTCTATTAAAATACCTCAAAATTTTAATCAGCGTTAATCCGTTCAATCAGTCTAATCAGCGTTTCTATAAATGTTCATAAATTTTAGGGCGAACTTTTGTTATCGCCCTTTTGCCGTAATGGTTTGAAACGCTATATCACTTCAAACTTTCAAACCTCTCTCACCCACATTTAATCTTTCAGTTTTTCAAGTATTTGAGCCGCTCCTTGTGTCAACAATACCTTCGCCAATGATTTTCCTAATTCGGCCGCCAAGTGACGTGCGCCCTGAAGATTATGGCGCAGAATGTGTTGGCCTTCGATATCGCCTACTAATCCTCGCATTGTCAAGTTTTCAGACGACTGGATTTCCGCATAACCGGCAATAGGCACTTGGCAGCCCCCTTCTAAAGATTCATTTAAGGCCCGTTCGGCTATGACGCAGTCTTGCGTATCAGGATCATTCAAGTTGTCAATGTGTTGGCGCGTTTCTAAATCATCTTGTCTACATTCAATGCCTATCGCACCTTGTCCAATCGCGGGTAACATGATTGTGCTGTCTATAATTTCACGAATACGTTCTACTAATCCTAATCGTTTTAGGCCGACGGCCGCTAATACAATCGCGTCGTAGTCGCCGTTATCTAATTTGCTTAAACGGGTGCCGACATTACCTCGTAAGGAGCGAATTTGTAAATCGGGGCGATGTGCCAATAATTGAGATTGTCGGCGTAAGCTTGATGTACCAACTATCGCGCCTTCTGGCAAAGCGGCGAGCGTGGCATAGGTGTTAGAGACAAAAGCATCAAAAGGTTCTTCACGGCGCATAATGACGGGTAAATGTAACCCTTCTGGCAATTCAACGGGTACATCTTTCATAGAATGCACGGCAATATCGGCCCGATCTTCTAAGAGCGCATTTTCTAATTCTTTGACAAATAAGCCTTTTCCACCAATTTTCGCCAACGGCGTATCTAGGATTTTATCGCCTTTAGTTGTCATTTCGACGATGTCAATTTGTAATTCTGGATAAAAGCGTAACAAGGTTTCGCGCACATGATGGGTTTGCCATAAAGCTAACGGACTTTTTCGGGTAGCGATGCGTAATGTATTATTTTTCATGATTATCTTATGTTGGGTGAGTAACGGGGTTACCCACCCTTAACCCTTATTTATTGAAAAAAATTGAATGGTATGAATCTCCAGACAAGCAAGATTGTTTTCAGATCACCGATTTATGGCATTTTATTGATTAATTTATCATGACAAATAAATCATCACAAACAACATTCGTTGTCGCGTGACAACAGGCTTGTCCACCGAACACTATTGAGAAGACTGAATCACTCTTCCAGACAACCAAAATTGTCCTTGTATAATGCCACCGACTTGGGGTATTTTATTGAGTAATTTGTAATCACAAACCACATCCATTTCGCAGCCTAATGTTTTCACCTCAAGCCACAAAAATTTTTCACCGGTTAATTCATTTACTTTGTCGGCAACATTGAGTACGCGAGCGGCAAAAAAACCAAAAGCTTGTTCAGTTGGATTCTCTTCGGCATTAAAAAGGCCGACGGGAATAAAAGATTCTGAGGCATATTTCCATTCTGAATCTTGGGTGTCATTAAATTCAGCTTCGTTATCAAAACAACTCATCTCGTAAGCAAAGGCTGTCAATTGAATGTCAACCAATGCCGGTAAGTTGAAATGGGGTACGGCACAAAAATCGGGTAAGTCAAAAACAAAAGGATAAGCGCCTGATTCGGGTTTATTTTCTTGGGTTGGATTAGCCCAACAATGAAACGCGCCATCCATTGCATTCTGTGTTTTTTTCATCCTATCCGTCAAACAGACTGTCATTTTAGTCATGCCAGCGTAATGCGGATTCATGCCCATAAATTCCCACTGCTTATTGAATTGCAACCATAATTCTGCGCCTGAACGCTCGTCGGTGAATTTGACATAATGTCCGTTAGCACTGTCAATTAAATTCCCTTTGTTGTAAACACTTTTAGCAAGAGATTGAAAGGCTTCCCTTGATTCAACGGGGAAACCAATGTCTGATAAATGGCTCATTGTACAAGCCTCCTTTTTTCAGTTATCAATTGATCAGTGATCAGTGATCAGTGATCAGTGATCAGTGATCATTGCGGTGTTGTTTTGAACTCTTGTGTTAATAAGGCTTTGATATCTTGCCCTTGCCTGCATAATATCGCAAATTATGCCAAAATTGAGCATCTCAGCTAGGCGATTCTAATGCCGATTCAATTTCATCCATTAAAATCACAGTAGGTTTATCTAACTGCGTATCAAGTATCGTTGAAAAATTGAGTAAATCACAGGGATCGGGTACTTCCAAATTCAATTTTTTAAAATGTTTTCTAATAAACTTTCTAGTTGACATAAGGCTGCCAAGTGAAAATCCACGAAAACAAATTGAAAATCATGGGGCAACCAGCTATCCCATCCTTGGGGTTGATCAGGACGCCGTTCTGTCGCTGGGGTTTGACTAATATACTGTAGGTACTTTAAAAGCGACGTTTTGCCACTGCGTCTTTCACCAATGATGGCAAGATGTTGTAATGCAGAAGCATTTTGCCAAGCATGGCGAATTCTTTTTAAGGCCTCGACTCGTCCAAAAAATTGGCTGGAATGATAAATGGGTATACCTGGGTTCGGACGATTTTCGGATGTCTTCCTCATAAAGGATTGAGAAACTAAGTTTTCAGACTGACACCCAGCGGCTGAGAGTAATTCATCCTGTTCTACTTGATTTAATTTCAAGAGTTCTGCGATTTTAAGAACAGATTTGCAGTTAGGATTTTTGACTTCTTCATTTCGCCAACGAGATACCATTATTCGCGATACTCCTATTTTCCAGGCTAACAGACTATTACTCAGTCCACTTTCGCGTCTATATTTGTCAACTAATTGCGAAAAACTCAGCATTGGTATAGAGATGTCCCATTAGTTGAAGGGGAAGCTGGGTTGTTTTCAGCGCAACAAATATGATTTCCTGCTTTCCGCATGGCTTCGCAGCGCCAAAACAGGCGCTTTTCGTCATTGATTTCACGTTCGACTAACAAATTTTTCCAAT
>JAYQWI020000149.1:0-2832 GCA_035871815.2 Candidatus Parabeggiatoa communis | reverse complement strand
CTATCAATATAAGGGGGATCACAATAGATCAAGTCTCCGCTTTTTCCATTTGGTATGGTTTCTTCAAAAGGCTGACACTTAAACACAAAGTCTTTGACTTTCAATAAATGACTAACATAGCTTATCTGGTTCACGATTTTGGTAACATACGCTTGTGCAAATCGCTGAGGTTTCCTGCAAAAAGGGATGTTAAACTGCCCTTTCCGATTAAAACGAATCATCCCATTAAAGCCTGCCCGATTGAGAAATAAAAAATCCAAAGGGGCCGCTTCTTTTTTAAATCGTTCTCTTATTGTGTAATAGTGAGATTCGCCTTGTTCTAAGAGTTTTGCGCCTTCATCATTCAGAAACTGTTTGACACGCTCTGGCGTTATTTCACCTTCCTCGATTGAGTGATAAAAATGAATTAAATGAGGATTCGTATCACATAATAGCGCATGTTGAGGCGCAAGATTAAACGCAACAACCCCTGTACCCATAAAGGGTTCAATCCATAAACCTTCAAATTCATCTGGCATAATGCGCTTTATCCAAGGCACCAATTTTGTTTTGATACCTTGGGATTTTATGGGGGGTACATTGATCTTCATTTTTATAGGTTTCTAGCGAGATTTTCAAACCAAATTTATTTTTGGGATGATTAAAAGCCATGGAATATTTCCGTGTTTTTCAGTGTTTTTCCGTGGCAAAATTGTTTTTTGTTGAAATTAGATGTACTAATAATTGACAGGAAGCCTAGTACTTCGGATTCGGGAAGTGATCGGATTGGTGAGAGGGCTGTTTCCACTTATCGGGTACTTTTTTTAACGCAAGAGGCGCTAAATGGCTCTGATTAGAGCTAAGATGTCGTTGCCCATCTCTTCCAAAAGACAAACCCTAAAAAAAAGGCTATACTCAATCAATATGTTTCGATAATCCGTCAAATTAGCGAGGAATAACGCTATGAAAACTTTATCACTCATCATTGATGAGGTTATAAATCAGGCTGTCCATTTTAAAAACAAACGATGGCGAAATGCTCTGGCGCAAGGGGTATTATTATCAGGAATTGGCCTATCGCCCTTGATCAGTTCCGCTGCGACGATTCAAGACTCCACTTTCAGGGACAATAATCATAATGGTATCCTGGATGCTGGCGAACCACCACAATCTCATTCCACTCTTTTAGCACAGCCCAATACTTTAAAAGTCTTGTTGCAAGGTAATGGGACAATCACCAGCTCACCTGGTGGTATTAATTGTGGTAGTGACTGTGATCAACAGTATATTCCTAATACTTCGATTATCCTAACGGCGACACCTGATAAAGACTATGTCTTTGTGAGTTGGAGCGGTGCTTGTCAAAGCGAAACAGCGGGTTGTACAGTGAACATGAGCACCGATCAAAATGTCACCGCTACGTTTGATTATTCGCCTCAAGATATCCTTACTGTCAGCAAAACCGCTCTGGGCAGCGTTACGCCTAATGTGGGAAAAGTACCGCTTCAAGTCGATTTAGAGGCCAGTCAATCCCGTGTTCCCGACGGCCGCATTTTCAACTACCAATGGGCCAGTTCAGAGGCTCAAAAAACATCAGGCCAAAGAGCCAGCCTGACATTGGCAGTCATAGACAGTTATGGTGAGAAAGGCACAACGGAAAAAACGGAAGTAACACTCACTGTAAAGAAACAAGGTACCGGAAACGGCACCGTCACTGGACTCGGTATTGATTGTGGTAGCGATTGTACCGAGAACTACTTAGCCGATACCCCTGTGACTTTAACCGCCAAACCCGATAATGAAGCCACCTTTGTGGGTTGGAGCGGTGCTTGCAGTGGCACATTGGCCTGTCAACTCACCCTGAATCAGGTTCAAACCGTCACCGCCATTTTTAATCTTAATCAAAACTGCACCTACCGTCTTGAGCCTAACAGCCAAATGCACGGTGCGAATGCTGATACCAGCACTGTCAAAGTGATCGCGCCCACGGGTTGCGAATGGCAAGTCACGGCTGATGACAGTTGGTTAACGGCTAAAGCCAGCGGTAATGGGAATGGTAGCTTCAACTATATTGTCGCCCCTAATCCCAATTCAACAAACCGCACTGGCAGCTTAACGCTGGCTGATCAAAGCTTTTCAGTGACGCAAACTGGCAATAAAGTAGTACCGATTGCGGTTTTCACCGCTTCCCCCTTATTTGGAGAAGCCCCGATGACGGTTAAATTGGATGCCAGCGCCTCTACAGATCAGGAGGGCAGTTCGGGATTGAGTTACCAGTGGACAATTTCTGATGGTCGAACCTTATCCGGCGTTGCGCCAGAAATCACTTTCACAGAATCCGGCCAATATAGTCTTAATCTGGTTGTCACAGATGCCGCTCAGGCAAAAAGCCTGAAATTCACGCAAAGCATTTTGGTAGAAAAAGCCAATCAAGCGCCTATTGCCACGTTTACCCTTACCCCCAATATGGGAAAAGCACCGCTTCAAGTCAATTTAGATGCCAGTCAATCCAGTGATCCCGATGGCCGTATTATCAATTACCAATGGGCCAGTTCAGAGGGACAAAAAACCTTAGGGCAAAAAGCCAGTCTAACCTTTAACGATACCGGCCTACACAACATCACCTTGACAGTCATAGACAGTTATGGTGAAAAAGGCACAACGGAACAAAGCGTCATCGTTCAAGCCCCACCCCCTGGATTGATGGCCGCCTTTAGGGCCACACCGACAGAAGGCGAAGCCCCACTGACTGTCAGTTTAAATGCCAGTGAGTCTTCACCACACAGTGCCATTAGCCAATACGACTGGATCAGTACGGATGGGCAGCAAATCAGCGGCGGCCGACTAGCTGAA
>JAYQWI020000148.1:0-4712 GCA_035871815.2 Candidatus Parabeggiatoa communis | reverse complement strand
TCATCGCATTGTTATTAGCACACTAGAAAATTTTTCTGGTTTTACTGATACTTTTGCCGGTGGTGATGGTATGTATTGTAATGATACTACTACTTGTTTAACAGCATCTAATACGGGTATGCAAGATTATACTGTTACCCTTAGTTTGCCTGAAAACACGACTTTTTATTGGAAAGTAAGAGCAAGTCGAAATCCCACTTTTTGGTCCGAAGTCCGTTCATTTACAACGGGCGCGGCACCAAAAACGGGTTGCAACGGCGACACCCAACTTCCTAACAATTTTTGTGAAGGTTTAACACTTTATATGCCAATGAATGGCAATGCCAACGATGCCAGTGGTAATGGGAGTGATGGTGTCGTCAATGGTGCAACGCTGACAACGGATCGACAGGGTAATGCCGATAGTGCTTATGAATTTGATGGACAAAGCAATGACATCACTATTGCCGATTCACCACAAGTTGATTTTGCCCAAAGCCAAGATTTTGCCGTAGCATTTTGGGTAAAAGTGGCTGATATACAACCATTTACTGCAAGTGGGGACAATGACATTATCGAAAAATGGGATGGTGAGGCTAACTCACCGAGTTATCCTTAGTTCTTCCGCTATCCAAACCAAAAGAGCAAGGATCACGGAAAAATCGTGGTTAGCAGATATTATGGTGACAATAATCCGGGCTTTGGTTCTACTGTGAAAATCAATGATGATCAATTCCATCATATTGTTTTCGTCAAAAACGGCGAACAACTTCAATTGTTTATTGACGGAAATTTAGACAACACTTTGACAGACAGAACTGTGGGCAACACCACCAATAACAGCCTGTTATTCCTTGGACGGCGTGGCTCTCCCCTTAAAAATCAGTTCAAAGGTGTGATAGATGATTTGCTGATTTACAACCGTGCGTTGACTACAACAGAAGTTCAAACGCTTTATGGCACGACTCCGCAAATAGCAGAGCTTGTGATAGAAGATGCTGAAGATGGCAACACAACTGGTTGGCGTATTTCTTCTGAAAAAGAAGGCGGTGCGGCTTTCGCAAATGTCTTTGATGAGGAAAGAAAGAGTCAAGTCATGGAATTTACTGGTAGCCCTTTTTCTGCCTATAATTTTGCTAATCCTGATGGCAGCCCATTGAGTACCACTAATTTCATTGCGCGTTGGAATATAAAAATAACGGATGGTGATGCAGAAAATCCTTATTTTAACGTTGTATACTGGCGCGTTAAGACAAGTGGTTCTGTTATCTATTTGTCTTATGGTAGTAATAGAGTACCTTTGGGTTGTCGTCTTGATAGCAGCGCAAAGTATGCGACTTGTAGATTAGGCAGTGATTTACAAGATGGAACATGGCATACCATCACCCGCGATTTAGAGGCTGATTTAAAAGCCGTCGCACCTGATCTTGAAATACTGGAAGTTGAACATCTCCAAGTCAATATGGCAGGGCGCATAGATGATATCCAATTGCTAAACCGCAATGACGTGAATTTCCATACCATAAGTGGCACAATCACCGATAATGATCAAGGTGTCAGCGGTAAATCCTTGTCTAACACGGGTGCAGATTGTCAACCTTCTGATAGCCAAGGTGATTTCACTTGCACTGTGCCAGAAAATTGGTACGGCTCACTCACGCCTAAAAATACCAATGAGCATTATTTTCCGCCCCTCACTCGCGCTTATAGTGAAGTCTCCCAAAATATCACCGGGCAAGACTTTACCGTGAGATTGATTGAAGACGGTTTAGAAGATGCTGAAGATGGTGAAACGGACGGTTGGAGTATCTCCGCTAACCCAACAGGCGATTCTGCATTTGCAAATGTTGTCGATAGCGAAAAAGATAGCCGTGTGATGGAATTTACAGGTAATTCACGCTCCATGTATAGATTTGCATTTCCTGATGGCAGTAAGTTGAGTACCACTAATTTCATTGCTCGTTGGGATATAAATATGACAACGGGATTTGGTACCGTTTTCTGGCGAGTTAACACAACGGGCTCAGTCATCTATATGGAATATCGCCTGAATACCCCATTAGGTTGTCATCTCAGTAGCAAGTCCACTTATGCTATTTGTGTGCTGTGTGAGAATATGCAATATACCACTTGGTACACCATCACTCGCGATATCAAAGCCGATTTAAAAACCCTTGCACCAGACATTGAATTGCAATCGGTCGAATTTGTGCTGGTTCATACCGCAGGGCGTGTCGATAATATTCAGTTGCTTGACAGTTTGCCGGATGAAACCGTGCTAGAAGACGCAGAAGATGGCAATACTGACGATTGGAGTGTTTACAGTAAAGAAGACGAGTGGGATGCCGCTTTTGCCAACGTCTTTGATAGCGATAAAAACAGCCAAGTGATTGAATTTACAGGTAACTCTTTGTCTGGGTATCAACTCTCATTTGATAACAGCAGCAATTTCATTGCGCGTTGGAGTATGAAAACAGCAACCCGCAATGGACATAGCATTTTCTGGCGTGTTAAGACAAGTGGTTCAGTTATCTATTTGTCTTATCGCAGTGATACACCATTAGGTTGTCATTTCACTGACAATTCAACTTATATCACTTGTGGTTTAGATGTGAGTATGCGCGACAAAACTTGGCATACGATTACCCGCGATTTGGAGGCTGATTTAAAATCCATTGCACCCCACCTTGAATTACAAGCCGTTGAACATCTAAAAGTTCGCATGGCTGGGCGCATAGATGATATTCAATTGTTAAACCGCAATGACGTGAATTTTCATACCATTAGTGGCACAATCACAGATAACGGTAAAGGTGTCAGTGGATTATCCTTATCTAACAGTGGTGCTGATTGCCAACCATCTGATAATGAAGGACATTTTTCGTGTACCGTGCCAGAAGGTTGGTTTGGAACACTCACGCCTGCAAACACCAATGAGCATTATTTCGCACCGCTCACTCGCACTTATAGTGACGTTTCGGAAGACATCACCGGGCAAGACTTTACTGTTAGATTGATTGAAGACGGTGTATTTGAAGATGCAGAAGATGGCGACACCCAAGGGTGGAGTATTTATGATGATAGCAAGGAAGATGCGGCATTTTCAAATGTTGTCGAAAGCGAAAGCAATAACCGCGTGATTGAATTAACGGGACACAGTTCTTCGGGTTATCTCTTCGCATTTCCCAACCCATTTAGCACGACTCGTTTTATTGCACAATGGCGTATGAAAATGACCACAACGGAGTGGCAACCGGTTTATTGGCGTGTCAAAACGAGTGGGAGTATCGTTTATCTGCAATACGGTGCTAACCACCCAGAAGGTTGTGAACAGGCAGGAACCTATATCATTTGTGGTTTAGGCGACAACATGCCAGCTAACAAGTGGTACACCATCACTCGTGATCTCAAAGCGGACTTAAAAGCAGTCAAACCTGATCTTGAATTGCTAGAAGTTGAACATCTAAATATTCGGATGGCCGGGCAAATTGATGATATTCAACTGCTTGAGAGCCTGCCTCCTGAACCACAGCTAGTAGCCCATTACTGCTTTGATGATCCTGACAATCTTGGGAAAAACTGTCAGAACCCTGATGTGTATCCTGGCTTTCCTGAAGGTGGCGCAAGTTTTTTCGATAAAGGTAAAGTCGGCAAAGCGGCTTCATTGGATGGCGAAGATGATTGGTTTAATGTCTCTGGCATCAATGCTGACTTCATGGAAAATGCGTTCACTATCACGGCTTGGTTCAAACCTGATATCGTCAAAAGTCAACAAAGTGTGATTTGGTTTCAAGACGATCAACCCAGTATTGGGATGGGGGGTGACAGCATTTATTTTGGATACAAGCAAAACGAATCGCAACCACCCAATACTTTAGAATTGTCAACGCTTGGTTCTCATCAAGTCAATATCGGTGAGTGGAATTGTGCTGCCTATACTTATGAGGCAAGTGATAATTACACCATGCGTCATTTCTTAAATGGTGAAAACATTGGTCAAAGAAAATTGGATGGTACTTTCCTCACTCGTGATACCCCAAGGGTTAGAATTGGCGTTGACGATGGTACAGGAAAAGGTCGGTTTTTCAACGGACAAATTGACGAAGTGCGTATCTATAACTACGCCCTATCCGATGAAGACATTCAAGCCCTTTGCCCGACACCGCCGGTTTCTGAGGTTGTGCTAGAAGACGCTGAAGATGGTGACACGGCAAACTGGAGTATCTTCTATGAAAAAGCAGGCGGTGCCGCTTTCACCAATGTCTTTGATGAAGACAAAAAGAGTCAAGTTATTGACTTTAAAGGCGATACTGACTCTGCCTACCGATTCATTAAGCCTGACGAGAGTCCACTCAGTACCGAGAATGTCATTGCGCGTTGGAGTATGAAAATAACGGAGGGGGGTATCGGCAATCCGCATATCAATAAAACGTTTTGGAAAGTCAAAACCACAGGCCCTGTTTTCTATCTGGAATACCGTAGTGGTTTACCTTTAGGTTGTAATAACAACAGCGATGAACATTATGCCGTTTGTGGTTTGGGTTACGAGTTGCGAGATGCTCAGTGGCATAACATTACTCGCGATTTAGAAGCCGACTTAAAAGCCGCCGCCCCAAACCTTGAATTACTGGCTGTTGAACACTTCCAATTTAATATGGTTGGGCGTGTTGACGATATTCAGTTGCTCAACCGCGACAAGGTCAATTTCCATACAATCAGTGGTAAAATAACCC
>JAYQWI020000147.1:0-2280 GCA_035871815.2 Candidatus Parabeggiatoa communis | reverse complement strand
ATTAATACGCAACAGCCTTCCTAGCGCCACCCTATTAGTGAATGTCAGCAATGATGCCTGGTTTGGCGACTCAATCGCCCCCCATCAACATTTAGAAATAGCCCGTATGCGCGCCTTAGAAACCGGACGTTACTTACTCCGTACCACCAACACTGGCATATCGGCCATCATCAACACCCAAGGCAAAATCGTCACCCAAACCCCCCAATTTCAAATCACCACCCTACGCGCCGAAGCCCAACCCTATCAAGGCAGCACCCCCTACATCCGTTTCGGCAACAAGCTCATCATCAGCCTATTATTAATAATATTGATAGTAGGCGCATTAGCAACAAACAGTCGTGCGATAAAAAAATCCGCGTAAATCATGACTTATCGAAATCTAGGGTGAGTAACGTGTTTTTATTGCCCAGCAAAATGTAAGATGGGTAACCTGTTATTGTTGCCCACCAAATTAAATGTCGGGTGGTAACCTGTTATTGTTGCCCACCCTCATCGCTTTAATCAAAGGACAAAACACCATGCAAAAACTCCTCTTATCCTTATTACTACTCAGCCTCGCGCAAAGTGCCAAGGCCGATGCCGAATTAAGCTTCAACAGCTTAAATCCGCTATACTATGTAGGTGAATACATCATCATTGATTTACAAGAAAACCTACAACAGCCCTCCCGTTTTGACCGAGTCGATTTATGGGTAGCCGTCGAACTACCCAGCGGAGACTGGTTATTTAAAACCCCATTAGGATTTGCCCCCTTTGATCCCAAACCGCAAGCCTTCAGAACCTCTTTAGACACCGCAGAAAAAACGCATCGTATCTTTGACTCTGAAGTCATACCCGGTTTAGGCGGCGATTATGTCTTCTATGCTCTTTATGTCGAAGCGGGTAAAAATCCCCTAACGGCGGGTATCCCAACATACCGCTCGAATATCGCAACCGTTGCCACGACTTTAAGCAATAAATCAGAAACACCGCTACCCGCTCCCAACCCGTTCTCAGCAACACCCGGAGAACATCAAATCACGCTCACTTGGCAACCGATCACCGGTGCCGCTTCTTACAGCGTCTACTGGCAAACCCCTGATGGCACAACGCAAAATGTCTCAGTCAAAGCCACCGCTTACGTGCATACCGGCCTCCAAAACGACATAAACTATACTTACTGGATAACGGCCGTCAGCCCAACAGGATTAGAAAGCAGCCCATCGACAACGATTGCTGCGATGCCACAATTCCCCCGAGGAAAAGTCTTTCAAGATACCTTAGCAGATGGCAGTTTAGGCCCAAAAATGGTCGTGATTCCAGCCGGTACTTTTAGAATGGGCGACATTCAAGGCGGCGGTGATTCTGATGAACAACCCGTACATGAGGTCTCTGTAGCGCGTTTTGCTATGGGAGAATATGAACTGACAGTCGGAGAATTTCGTCTGTTTGTCGAAGCGACGGGGTATCAAACGGAAGCGGAAAAGGGAGACGGTTGTTTTGTCAATCTGGATAATGATCGTTATTTTGAAAAAGTGAAAGAGGCCAACTGGCGCAATCCGTATTTTTCTCAAACCGATAATCAGCCAGTCACCTGTATTTCTTGGAACGATGCCACAGCTTACGCCGCATGGTTAACGCAACAAACCGGACAGCAATATCGTTTACCCACGGAAGGGGAATGGGAATATGCCGCACGCGCTGGAACAGAAACAAAGTACTGGTGGGGAAATGAAGCCTCTCATGACTATGCGAATTACGGTACAGATGTTTGTTGTTCTGGTGTAGCAGCAGGCCAAGATCAGTGGATATACACCTCACCAGTCGGATCCTTTGCCCCCAATGCTTTTGGTTTATATGACACAGCAGGAAACCTTTGGGAGTGGACGTGTTCTGAATACGAAAGTCGCTATCAGGGTAAGGAAACGCAATGCTTAGAGCAAGCACATTCCGATAACGATAGCCTTTTCGTTTTGCGCGGCGGCTCGTGGGGCGGCGGTGCCTTGTGGGTGCGCTCGGCGGTCCGCGGCAGGAATCGGCGGACTTACCGTAACTGGTTCTGCGGTGCGCGGCTTGCCAGGATATTGTAAGCCTTTGATCTTTAGCCTTTTTCCCTTTTATTTTTTTATTTTTTTGTTTTTTGTTTTTGGTTTTTTTGGGGGGCAAAGCCCCCCAGCTCAATTTATATATCCATATATAATATATGTGTATTAAACCAAAACAAGGGGTGAGTTGTGAGGTGTTTTGATGGGTAGAGACGCGAGGCATCGCGTCTCTATTTCTCGCGTGGTGAATGGA